>NZ_JANGCA010000038.1:0-47493 GCF_024463855.1 Clostridium sp. DFI.1.208
TTGTATCAGCTGCACGCAATGCCAACGCTGCTGTGTCTGCATCCGTATCGATAATACTGCTCAGATTTACATCATTTATATTTGCTTTCTTCAGAGAAGTGAACAACGGCTGCTTCAAACCTTTGATTACATGGCCGTTTCCTTCCAGAGTTCCTGTAAATTCTTTTTCTATCAGTATAGAATCAGAGGTCACCGCGATATCACTGTCCAGGATATACGTCTTATCAGGTGCTTTGGCGATATCCTTAAGGCCCTGTTCATTCGTGATGTGGATCTCCTTCACTTCTTGCGGCTGTTCTTCTTTCTTCGGTTCTTCCTTCGGCTGTTCCGTTATATCGGTCACTTCATAGGTTGCGGTCATACCAAGAGGTGCATTATCTGCCGCTTCGCTCTGGAACACATAGCTTCCGTTCTCCTTCGGCGTATAGCTTCCCTGATACAAGCCGTTCTCCTGCTTCTCGACCTTTACAGCCTCCTTCTTTTCTTTGAAAGTAACTGATATATGATTTGTGTTTTCCATTCGACCATACAAGGTTAGTCCTCCCTGCGCTGTCTTTTCTACATACAGGTCTGCCAGTCCTTCCACCACCTGTTCATGCTCCTCCAGCACGCTTCCCTGTACATCGATGCTTCGGATCACATACGTCCCGTTTTGAAGGATATCGAACTGTGCCGGTGTATTCGTATGCAATATCTTGCGTTCCACCTCCGCACCATCCTTCAACAGTATGGCTTCCACTGCTTTTGTATCCGTGGTGCTCACAGATAACGGACGTGTCGTACTGCCTTCCTTCAATTCCAGTGTCACTGTCGCAGGATCCTCCGCAAACAGCTGCTGAATATCCAGCTGTGGAAGGATGCTCACTGCCAGGGTGACCACCATGACCAGGATCACGAGCTTCTCCAGCCTTCCCATCGGTATCTTCTTCTTCATTCCCTTACACTCCTTCCATCTCACTGTCCTTCAATACTGCATAGATGATGACCTCTCCTGCGAGCAGTCCCCATTTCCCCCACTGGACCATATGCAGGATACTTCCCTGATATCGCTGCGGTACACACACATACAGTCCGCTTTGGATCAGGATGAGCAGGAAGAAGATCCCTGCCATGATGAGCATGCACAGTCTCGTCTTTTTGATGATCGCCTGCTTCATCTCCTGTAGCCAGAGCGTCCTGCTTTTCAGCTGTTCCTGCTTCTTCCTCAATTCCCTTGTGGATTCTTCGCAAACCATGCGGCTATCTCCTTCTCTGTTGCATTGTCCTTCAATACTGCTCTGACTTCACCATCCCTGATATAGTAAACGCTTGGGGAAAGGCTGAGGCTCATCGTTTCATTGATGATGCTCATCCCCTCATCCATCGCCTTCTTCTCTTTGTCCCCCTCCGGCTGTACGATCCGGGAGGTATTCAATACGAACACCTTCGTCTTTTCTTTGTCGCTATATGCTCGCAGCTTCTTGGAAAAGGATGCATTGTAGCGGTCCTCTCTGGCATGATACAGATAGAAGCTCTCCCCATCTTTCAGCTTCTTCCCCAATACGGTGATGCTCGTATCCTGCAGATACTCTCCCAGTGTCAGTGGATAGGTATCCGCTTCCTCTTTGATCTTCTTTCCTTCCAGGAGTCCGCAATCGATCATGTAATTCTGCCATGCGAGCTCACTCATCACACCCTGCTCTGTTTTCTTCATCTCTCCATCCTTGAAATAGAAGAACTGCGGCGTGCTTCCGCTGAAGGCAGGGATGAGCTTCTGGATATCCCGGAAGGCCTGATCGGTATCGGAAATCTTCTCTCCCTGTTCATCCAGCTTCATCTCTACGATATCGATGTCCTCATGGGTACGGGAAAAAGGGAGGATGGTTCGTTCCATCAGCGAACAGTCGCTGCAGGAATTCTGGGAGACCATGAGGATGAAGGTGCTCTTCTCCCCGATCTTTCGCTCCAACTCCTTCAGCCTGATCTGATCCAGCTGAACATCCTCTTTCGTCAACAGCATATCCGAATCGCCGCAGCCACTCATCACCAGACACAGACTCAATACTGCCAATAATTTTTTAAACATCCATATCCCTCTTCCTTTTTCAATGCTTGAACCGTTAAGCTCACAGATCAGCTTCCTGACAGGTTTTGCACTTCCCAGTAATTTCCACAAATCCTGTCTTTTTATATATTGTCAAATCTAGCGTTTCATGGTACTATCTCTACGCCTACAGTAGCTTACTGTACGATCCTGCACGCTGCACTGACTGGAATATATGAGATATCCAGTTTTTTTATTTCCTTCCTCAGTTGTTCCTCACTCGCATGAGCATAGAGATTTTCGGTGATCCCGGTGGAAGCATGTCCCAGCATAGTGGAACAGTATTTGATGGGGATACCGGCCTCCAGTGCTCTCGTCGCAAAGGTATGCCGCAGACTGTGGAAGTGGATGTCGTGGATTTCCAGCTTTTTCAACAGCCTGTGCATATGGTAGGAGATCCTTCTGGGCTCCATGACGTTGCCATTTCGGGTATGAAACAACGGTGCTTTCGGATCCTCTCTACGCTCCCGCGGCATCGTATCCAGATATGTCTTCAAAGCCTTATAGAGCTCCTCATTCATCGGCACCTTACGCACTCTGCTGGATTTTGTGCTCTGATAGATGAGCGGACAGCAGACCGATCCGTCTTCCTTATAGATCATCACGCGATTCAGGGATTCATCCACCTGAATCTGTCGTTTGGACAGGCAGATATCCTCGATACGTAAAGCACTGACTTCCCCGATTCGCAGTCCCGCATGGATAGCGACCAGCACAGGCACCATAGAATTCTCCTTATATACCGGTGTGATGGCCGTTGTCAGTCGTTTCTGTTCCTGCACGTTCAATACGCGGACCTCCTTCTTCACCTCTCTTGGATATTCCACACAGCGGCAGGGATCATAGGAGACGATGCCCAGCTGGATCGCCCGTTTGAAGGAGAGCTTCAGGACCATGATGTGCTCCTTCAGCGTTTTGACACCCAGTCCGCCTCTTCCATCCAGCCTGCCCCTCTCATATTTGATATTCACATAGGCCTGCAGGATGGATTCTGTGATATCGTTCAGCGGATAATCGCCGAGCAGAGGACAGATATGACTACAGATATAGCTGCGGAAGCTGGCATAGGTGTTCGGCTTTGCGTTCAGCCTCACAAAATGCTCGAGGAAATAGAGCAGCCACTCCTCAAGGGAGGGCATATGATCAAAGGGATCCTCACTGCGGCCATAGCGCAGGATATCCTGAGATGCGAGAACACGTTTCTTGTTCGACATAGATAAAACTCCTTTCACAAAAAAATTCCAGTACCGCATGCGCACACAAAAGGACAGAGGAAAAGAAAATCCACTGAAAAAGAGTGTGAAGCAAAAAGTATTGGAATCAACGTTGAAAACCATAAAAAGGGAAATCCTACAAAAAATTGCGGAATTCACCATAAATTTCTACAAAAGCATTTACAAACTGTGATGCAGGTGTTATAAATATGAGTGTAGAAATTATTACATGAGCTTACAGTAAGCTACTGTAGGACAACACGTCAGCGACTGAGGATGGTCGTTTTTTTGTACCTGTTTGTCACTGTTCTTCCCTTTGTTTCTACATATTATCACATTTAAAGAATGATAGAGATACAAAAAATACCCCTAAAAAAGAGGTTTGATCAACTTTCAGACGCAAAAAAAGACGCTATGCGCGCCTTCTCCATATCGAATAAAGAGTAATGCTAGTGAACCCGCAGTCCCTTAGGATACTTATTTTTCAGCACCATGCCATCTCCCTTGGCAAATCCGAGCGCATATCCCCTCCACAGCATCTGTGTGTAGCCCTTATACCCCGCTACCGGCAGCAGTTGCCCCTGTAGAAAACTGAGACATTGCGTATCATCCATAGTATAACGCTGTGTTATGCCAGCGCCGTAAGCATTAGAAACATAGAAATGCTGATGTGGCTCCAGACGATTTTTAACAATTTCGCCAACCTGACAGCCCTGTCGTAGTATACGGATATCCTTCAGTTTCAAAAAAGGCTGCTGCATAGCGTATATACGACCATTTTGCTCATATAGGAAGGCAGGCTGCTCCTGCAGTGACTGCTTTAAAAACTGTGCAGCAAACACCGGAACCACAGCCGGCTTTTCTTCTCGTTTGCGACTCTCCGCCTGCACACCGTGCTTTTTGAATTTCGCCACAAAATGACCTTCTCCCTGATCCATAGGAAAAATTCTTCGTAGCTTTTCCTTATCCAAATCCAGATAGGACAGACCACTTCGTCCAAAAGCAACATCGCAATTCACAAGCTCCATATCCGGATAATTCTTCAGAAATGTATATACCACCTGTTCATTTTCCTCCATAGAATACGTACAGGTTGAATACACAAGCGTTCCATTTTCCTTTAGAGCCGTATATGCGCTATCCAGAATATGCAGCTGCCGCTGCGCGCAGGCTTGCACATGCTCCTCACTCCAGTCATCCATTGCCTTGGAATGCTTTTTAAACATCCCCTCCCCACTGCATGGTGCATCCACCAGCACCCGGTCAAACCAGCCGCTCATTTCCTTTGCGATTTGCTGTGGATGGGTGTTCGTAATCATACCTCGCGAAAATCCGAGGCGCTCCATATTGGATAACAGAATCTGTGCACGCTTGCTTTCAATTTCATTACTGACAAGAAAACCGGTATCCTGCAGTTTAGCAGCAATCTGCGTGCTTTTTCCACCGGGTGCAGCGCACAGATCCAGCACCCAATCATCACGCTGTACATCCAAAACCTCAACCGCACTGGCTGCACTTGGCTCCTGCATATAGAACAGCCCTGCCAGATGAGCAGGATGATTCCCCAGCCCCTTTATATCCTTTGGTATGTAGAAGGACTGCGGACAGATAGAGGATGGGCGGCATGCACATACCTGTAATTCGTGAAATTGCTCGACAGACAGCTTTGCCGTATTCACACGGAGTCCGCGATAGGCGTCCTCATCCAGCGTTTTGAGATATTCCTCATATTCCTCCTGCAGATATTCCCGCATACGTTTTAAAAATTGTTCGTTCATAATCTTCCTCACTTATACCAGATTATTCTATCATATATTTCTGTTTTTCTCATCACAAAACAGCTCTTCGACAATGCATGTTCTTTTCACTAGCTGCTGGGTAAGAAGGGTGAGCAGAAGCAGATAGCCTGCGGACACAAGCAGTGGCAGAAACAGTGACAGCAAAATCGTAACTGCTGCCGACAGCTTCATATAAATCATCAGGACAAACACGGACACCACCAGCGTTGCCATCAGACAGCCTGCGACCGTATGCTTGCGAACAAGTGCAAGAATATGCTGCACATAAAATTCCTTCAGTGTCTGCATACGCTCGCCAAACATATAATAGATGCTCATTTCCTTTCGGCCATCCTCCATGATCGATTGCAGCAGATGCATCAGCAGAGCGATGGAAAGCAGCATGGCAATACCACCGCTGATAAACAGCAGAAAGCTCATTTTTTTCAAATCGACTACGAAAAACTGCAGCAGTCGGGAACGGCTGAAGAATGCAGAATAGGTTGGATGCTGTCGCAGATACTGCAATGCTTTTCGCATATCCGCTTCCTTTTCTGAATGAAAATAAACACTTTGTATCATGGTATTGGGCTGCATGCAGTCTGCAATCGCCTCCTTATTCATCAGAATGCTTCCTTCATTCTTCAGATAATCCTCTCTATACTCCCAGGTAATCGGAAACAGAAAGCCCTTGATTTTCACAGTTTTCTTCATCAGCGTACTGTCATCCGGTGCCGTATCGATGGTATATGCCTGTACCTCTATTGTTTTACCAATCCAGTTTTTTATAAAGCTGGTGTAATCAGCCTCCCGCATATCCCAGGAAGGCATTGCATTATCACGATACCCCTCCAGATAGCGGGAGCGATATCCCAGACGCAGCGCCATGGAAAAGTCCAGCAGGACCTCATCCTCCTTAACCATGGACTGATTCTTTCCATCGTTATCCAGATGCAGCTGTTCTCCGTCATAGAAATAATATGCATTGGCACTGGGAATCGGATACAGATTTCCCACCTCATAGGAGCGCAGCGTCAGCGTGTCGATAAACCGCTTGGAGGAAGGAACAAAGGTCTGCTGCTTCTGATTGCTGTGCTGTTTATGGAAGCCGGGATATACGTATAAGGAACTGCTGTTCAAACTGGAGGAGCCTGTTGTGCTTCCGGCGTAGCCGCTCATATTCAAGGAAAGATTGCTATTGGGCTGATCGTCTGCTATGATGCCGGTCACTGTCAACGGGAACCCATACCAGCTTACGGCCTGATACAGGTAAAATTCCGGTGGCTGTACTCCGTATTGAGAAGAAAACAAATCCAGCGCTGTCTGATATGTAATTGCTGTTTCATAGATATTAACTGGATAGTGACCATAAATTTTATGCAAGCCTGCCCTTTCGGACGTATCCATTTCGATGATTGCATAGCTGTCTGCTGAGGTCAGATAGGAGGACTTTATGGCAATATTGCTGTCAACAGGAACATAGCCGGCAAATACATCTCCTTTTAGCTCCTCTTTCAGTGTTTGAACATCCGTATCCTGCATTGGAACATATTTTTTTTCATAAATTTCTCCACTGCTTCCAATGGCATGCTTTTCTACTGCGATGCTGGTCAGATCATTTTGCTTCAGATACAGCATCTCAATTTCTGTAACATCCAGCGTCGTTGAAAAAACAGCAGTGGATACAAGAATCAGGGATGTCAGTATCAGCAGCATCAGTAACAGATATTTCAGACGAAACCGATGATGCAGACGATTCTGTATACGTTTTCTCATTACCGGCTGCAGCTGAAACGGTGCTTCAAGGACCGGCTGCAGCCGGTATGCATTCCCCTGCCCACAGGAATCGGATATGACATAGCCATCTTCAAATTCAATGATGCGATCACTCCATGTATAGCTGTTTTCATCCTGTATGACAATTACCAGAAGTCTTGTGCTCAGCTTTTTCAGCAGCGGATACATTCTCCCCCATTCCCTTGCGGAAAACGGAGTGCTGGGTGGATAAACAACGAGTACACCGGGATGGCGCAGCAATATGCGCAGAAGCACCATTCGGATATGGTCATCAAAGTCCAAATCTTCAATCCAGGTCTCTTTTTTTCCATATAATCCCCACTGCTTCAGCAGCTCATCCAGCTCCTGCTCATCCTCATCATAGGACATGCGGATATTATCAAGCACAGAGCGCTGTTCCAATAGCTGAAAATCGCAGAATAGCGACGCCATGCTTACGCTTCGATAACGGCACAGCTCTTCCTGGGTGAATTGCGCAATGACGTCTTCTCCATAGGTGATGGAGCCGCTACAGGGCACAAGCAGACCGGCAATCAGCCTTGCGAGCTGCAGCATCAGCGACTCATCATCTCCATGCATACTGATAAAACCGGTATCGGAAAAGTGAAAAGACACATCCTCAATACGATGTGTTTTCTCTATGTTTTCCAATGTGATATGGTTCAGTTTCAGCATGTCATCCATCCTTTTCCTTAGGTATACCGTATCTGCAGGAAAATGTCAATTTACGTTCCTACATTGTAAGAAAATGTTCATGAAATTCCGACAGCCTCTTATATACGTTCATATACTTCAAGTCATTTCCTTCTGATCATAGAGCTGTACTCCTGCACGCAAAGCTATCCGTTTGCTTTTCCCCATGCAAAAAAAGACAGCTGTCTCAGCTGTCCGGTTCCTATGATTATTTTATTTGAAATAACGATCCAGCAAACCCTTGAATGCTTTTCCATGTCTTGCCTCATCACGAGCCATTTCATGTACGGTATCGTGGATTGCGTCCAGATTCAATGCCTTTGCACGTTTTGCAAGATCAAATTTACCTGCAGTTGCACCGTTTTCTGCATCTACACGCATTTCCAGATTCTTCTTTGTGGAATCTGTAATCACTTCACCCAGAAGCTCTGCAAACTTCGCTGCATGCTCTGCTTCCTCATATGCTGCTTTTTCATAATACATTCCGATTTCCGGGTAACCTTCACGGTGAGCCACACGTGCCATCGCCAGGTACATACCAACCTCACTGCATTCACCTTCAAAGTTCATGCGCAGATCGTTCATGATATCTTCCGGTGCACCCTGTGCAACACCGACAACATGCTCTGCTGCCCAGCTCATTTCACCCTCCTGCTTTGTGAATTTTTCAGCGGGAGCCTTACAGATCGGACAGAACTCCGGAGCTGCATCCCCTTCGTGTACATAACCGCAAACACTGCATACAAATTTAGCCATAATCAAATATCCTCCTTTTAACTTTACAATCCTATTGTATTACAATCTGGTAAAATTTGGAACTTATTTGACCGAAATTCACAGAATTATCACACGGTTCTTCGCATATCCTGCTTCACACGGTAAACTCTGCGCAATAGAAATACAACCGCGCACTGAATGAGAAACAGCGCCAGCAGCACAGCAGGCAGAAACATCATGATTCCCGTAATGTGATACAGATTTGCGATGAAGCTGATCTTCGGTGGGATACCGACAAACATATACTGTGTATGCAGATTCAGATTGATAATAAACGCTGTTGTGAACATGCCGCAGATAATCAGAAAATTCTTTTTCATATAATGGTATTGCAGCAATGTACGATCCTGCAGCTGTATGAGCGCAAACAAAACAAAGGCGGCATGCAGTATGTAAAAATTGATTGTCCGATATGACAGCACCGGATACAGCTCACTGATATTGGCTGGATATACCATTGCGATCAGACCGGCACAAAGACCGACAACACCACTGAAAAAACGCAGTGTATCCTTCTTCAGATATACAGTTAATGCATTCATATAAACGCACAATGAGCAAAGCTCCAGCGGCAGTATCTGATGCCATACCTGATCGTGGCAAAACAGAAACAGCCAGGTGGTATACAGCAGCTCCTCCACCAGAAAATAAACAGCCATCATCACCTGCATCCGCCGCTGTCTGCCGGTATCCAGATGCCGATAATGAGAAAACAGCATTGCAATCAGAAGAATCGCCAGAGCGAGAAACAGCATATGGTAGAGGCTAAATGCCGTAAACGGCACAGCCATGTCTTTGATATCCGTATAAAATGTAAAAAAATCCTTCATCCCTATCACCTTTGCCTATTGTAACATATTTCACAGGTTTTGCGTATGCGTTTAAGATTTCTTCAGATTCTTTTAAAAGTATGATAGAATATCTCTGGTGATGAAATGAAAATAGAAGCAGCCGCACTATCGGAAATACAATTTGAGAAATGCCCCTATACGGAAGCGCTGAAGGATAGTCTGAAACGCATCGGACTCAATTTTCCAATCCACGTACGAAAGCTAAAGAAGGGCTATCAGTGTGTGGATGGAGCCAAGCGCCTGAGTGCCATACAGCAGATACTGCATGAGGATCCGGCCTTTGGTAAGTTTCAAAGCATTCGCATCCTTGTCGTGGAAACCGCAAGGACAGCTCCTCCATACCATCTGCACAATCATCATTGATACGTGTGCTGAAAATATGTGGGAGCTTTTCTCATAGGCTTAGAAAAAGGGAATCCAGCTTCGTTGTTTTGACACAATCGCTTGGTTTTCCCTTTTTTGTTGTTTTCTTATGTGTACCATCATCCATTCATCTGACAACTTATCGAAAGGCAGACAGGAAGCTGTCTATCTGTGTGTGGTATAGGAATTTTGCAGATGCAGAATCTTCTCTGCGACCAGCTTGCCCGCAAAGGACATCGTTGCCATCTTGATTGCCGTATTCTGCACGGTGATTCCCTCTAGAAGAAAGGTGCTGTCCTGATTCTTCAAGTGATTTGCCACTGCCTTGATCGCCGCTTCCTGTTCCTCACAAAACAGATTAAAGGCTTCCTTCAGACCATTGATGCCCGCCTGATATTCAATTCCTGCCTTTACCTCGCTGATCGTCAGCACCTGTTTCAGTATGGTGATAGCAATCAGATAGGCGATATGTATCCGGTTATAGCGCTTCTTTTCCGCCTTGGGAATCAGCTTCAGCTTAACATAATTATTGATCATGGCGGAGGTCAGAATCGTATCCTTTTCTTCATCGAACAGATTTTGCAAATACCCTTCAATCAGCGTAATCACCTGATCCAGATATAAATCAAAGTTCGGCAGCTCCTCCCAGCGGGGGAGATGAAAATCCTGAAGTGTATCGCTCCACAGAATCAAATCTCTGCGCAGATTGCTCATGTGTGTTCCTTCTTTCTATGCGTTCTACTATTAGTATACGGTATTCTGATGGTTTTTTCTACCACAGAATTTTTTTCATCTGTCTTTCCGGGAGAAAAAAGACCGTGATGCCGATCACGATCTATTCCTTGAAGCCATACGCATACACATCCCGTACCGCCACATCCGGCATAGCAGGAATTGTCTGCTTTGTTTTATCACGCAGCTTTTTGTAAAAGGCAGAGGCTTTTTCATCCTCCTCATAATCTCCCTTCACATAGCCGTCAAACACCATTTTTGATTGATCAAATACGCTGATTTCCAGAAAATGCTGTGTTTTGTTTTCCGGAAGTCTCAGGTTCAAGGCATACAAGCGCTCATCCTGCAGCTTGAATTTGGAGTCAGACAGTGATATCGGTGAGGTTATATCCATCACCAGCTTGTCCTGATCATATACCTTCAAATAGCTCTGATTCCGTCTTGAGGTCAGAATCAATAGCTTTCCATCCTGTATATCGAATCGGTGAAACACCGTATTCTTTGGCAGCTTTTCCTCCTTCAGAAGCTTGCCGGAGGCATCGTATATCTCCAGCCAGCCCTGATTATCACGCAAAACCGCTGCGTACAGCCGGTCGTGATAGCTGATCATATCCGAAACAGTTTGCACGCGTGCATCAAAGCTCAAAAACACTGCAACCTCACTCGCTTCCCGCGCCTGCTGGATATCCGGCATGTCGTCACTTTGCAATGCTTTCTTCACCTCAAATACACGATATTGTCCACTGCTGCCATTCCCGGCATCATACAGCGTAACCAGTGTTTTATCCTTTACGTTTACATAAGGGTGGCGCAGACCCTTGCCCTTCTGCATACCTGCTTTTTCAGGACTGCTTTGGAAATATAGCTGGTTGTCCTTATGGTTATACACCACATTGCTGCGGGGGCTTTGAAATTGCTGCTGCAGGCCGCTAGGAAAGCAGGCATATCCCTTATCTGTTTTCACAAGCAGATCGACATCCACCTTCTTTATATTGTAAAAATCCGCTTTTACAGGCTCCTCGTAACGCTCATCCTGAATGTCTCTGGTGATCTCCAGGGGATAATCAGACAGCTGTTTTCCCTGTGATAAACGCGGAACATAGAGATAAAAGCCGTCTTTGAAGGTCTCATATTCCATAAAGAGCTCTTCGCCCTCCTTCAGAAACGAGGTCGTGTAGGTGATGTCTTTCCCTGTTCCGCTCAGCTCCCAGCGCATGGAAGCATCCGCAACTGTCATCGTATATTCCAGCCCCTCTACCTGCTGCATATCTCCGCTTGCTTTTTCCAGTGTAAAGGCAAAGGTTGGCTTATGCAGATAAAGCGCTGCACAGACAATCAATAAAACAGCAAGCAGAGAAGGTAAAAGAATCATATAGCGCTTCATCTTATCGACCTCCATATTGATTGCGAATCATGGAATTGCGAAATCTCAGTGCCATCAGACCAGCCAGCACCAGCATAAGAGCCAGCTGCATACCACGCTGTACCCCGAATTGTATTCCACTCGGCATCCCCCACACAAACAGAAAGATGGCGATATTGGCAATGCACAGGATATAGCTCTGCAGCTTCTGATAGTATACGCCCAGATACACACTCATAGCGGATACCGTCACAATACTGCTTACGATAATCAGAAGCTGGGTGATTGTCAACGGGAACAGGTATTTCAGCATGCCGCTTCTGACGATGGATAAATAGAAACCGTTTTTCAGGTTATAGAAGGGGGCAAGCGTCATATAGTAGCGATATCCGATAAAATACACCGCATACTGCAGCAACAGCAGTACAACGATGGCACTGATATTCATGAGCAGCTCCGATACCATAAACGGTACACGGGACTGGGGAAGGATCAGATAGCGATGCAGGGCATTGGAGCGCAGCTGCATGTATAAAAGTGTTGCCACGCCATAAGCTATCACCACGCAAAGGGCAACCAGAAACAGAAGCAGACACGGCCGTGAGCCGAAATATACCTCATAGCGGACCCAGCCGATTTGCTCTCCCTTTATCAGCAGGGAAAACAAACAGAATGCCAGATACAACGCAAATACGATTCCGTAAAATTTATAGCTTCGCTTCCATCGGTAAAACAGAAGCAGATTCAGATTCTCAAATTCCTTCGTCATATTCTCCACCTACCTTGTACTCAAAAGCTTCATATTTACGATGTATCGTTTACCGTCAAACAAATAGCGCTGTATGATGTTCTCATAGCTCAGGCCTTTGTTTAAATCCAGATAGCCCAAAAGATCATCCTCCTGATAATCGCCATACACCTCACTGCTGTACAACATCCCTTTATGATTTGCGGCCAGTATGCGTATTGTCTGGCTTCCCTCCTGCATACAATACAAGACACCCTAATCGTATTGCTGCTGTACAGGTGCACTGCTATTTGCACCAACGGACACCTTGACGCTGTCTATTTGTTTCAGCCTTCCGTTTTTCTGCTTATACACCTGTGCAACATAATCAAATCCATCCATGTATCCAAACAGGATATGACCCTGTTGATCCAGCTGCAGTACAGGCTCTGCGATATCCGGCAGTGCAGTATGCAGGTCTGAGCGATCCAGCTGCTTTCCACTGCTGTCATAGGTATACAGATACAATTCCTTCTTTTCCATAACCAGAGCGGTTACGTTTTTTTCGGTGCTCACTATTCCCAAAATATCCTGTTTTCCCAGCGGCAGTGATACAATACGTCTGCTTTTGCCATTCTCCGATCGATAGATACCGCCGGGATTTTGATCAAAGGTAACCTGTGAAAAATCATACAGAAACTGCAAGGGGGATACTATGAAATATCCATGCTCATCCACAGACCAACAGGTCAGACCTGTCGTTTCTCTTGCATTCTGATAGAGGTCATCACCTAAAGGAGAGGGCAGAGAGCAGGAAAGAGAGCCTTTGGGGTCGTTATCAAAATAATCACATTGAATCAAAGAGCCCAGCTTGTCTTTTTTCCACCGTACCTCAAACGCTATATCCTTCTGCTTATTTTCTCCATTGGCTAGCGGATCAAACAGGGACAGGCGGTAGGATACATCCTCCACACCGGCAATCATATAGGTGATCTCCATGTCGCTTGGTTGATCAAAGTTGGGATTCTCGATGGAATTCTGTTTGATATGCTCATCGAACACCGGTGAAATTTGAATATCCACTGTATTGGTTTGGTCCCTCAGCACATCGCTTGCAGCATAAGCAGCCTTTAGCGTATCCCCCTTTCCCGTAACCTGCCAGACATTCAAATCATCTGTCACCATAAACTGATAGGAAAGATTTTTGATGGCGGACGGATCCCCAATCACATCAAATTCACCGTCAGCCGTTTTCCGCAGACCTATCTGCATATTGTTCTTTTGCGACCAGACACCGAGCGCTCCCGCAATCGGCAGCAGCAGGACAACAGGCAGTATATAGCACATATACTTTTTCATGATGCACCATCCTGTACAATGCTGAGATTTTGCAGGGTTCGTTTCTGTGTATTTAATAAGAAGCCTACAATATTTTCATATGCACTGTTGCCGCTCAGCGGTGTTGTATCAGGAAGATCAAGCCTGCTGTCATCCATATAATCTCCCAGCACGGTGCTGCTGTATAATGCTTTATCCTTCTTTTGTGCAGTAACATACAATTCAAAATTATCCTGTACAAGCGTATACAGCACACCCGTTTTCTCCTCGTAATGAATCAGTGAATCCGGATATTCGCTTTCAATATCTCCAAGGAACGGCGACAGCAGCACCAAGTGGTCAATCAACGCAATACGTTCCTTATTCAAACCATATATCAGCACCTCACGACGGTTGCTGTCATAGATGGGCTCCTGCACGATCAGGATGTGATTTCCCTCTGTCTGCAGCATGATTCTGCTGGTTTGCGTTAACTCCTTTGGCAGCTGAAATTCATCGAGCTGCTTTCCCTGTGTGCTGTACACTCTGACATACAACTTTCCACCCTTTTCAACTATGGTAACAAGCTTTCCTTTAAAAGCTTTCATACGTATGATCGTTTCTTTTTTTACATCTGTGGTAACAATGCGGGTTATCGTTCCGTAAGGATCCACGCGATAAATACCGGTAGGATCCTTTTCAAATTCCACCTGATCAAAGTTCACTTGAAACTGCAGGGCACCGATTGCAGTAAAGGAGGTCTGCTCTATATTTACAATAGGAGCACTCTCTGCACTGTATTCCTTTAAATCCCCATAGCGGTCATCCGCATTTCCCATACTGAAGCCGGTATTCACAAAGAATCTCTGCTCTCCATTGATTTCCTCTGCATGATAGGAAACAGGGATTGACGGCTTACCGTCCTTTGACTTTACTATATAATGCTTTGTAAATTTCTTACCTACCGCACGAAGCTTGTTTCCCTCTATACGCTGACGTTGAATAGTCACATCATAGGACAGGCGCTCAAGACTGGTCTCATAGGTACAGCCAAAATCTCCAGTCTGATCGTAGCTGTCGCAATTGCCATGCGCATCATCCATCGTCATGGTTTTTTCATTATACGGCATAACAGCTTCCACAGATAAATATGAATCAGAGGTTTCATTCCCCCGATATGGTCCGTTCTTATATCCCTCTGGATCAAAGCGCAGCTTGAACTGATCTCCCACAGCATCCACACGCCATGCATTCTGACTCATGGTGCTAGAGCTGGAGAAATTTGTGTCCGCGATATAAAAGGAATATGCGAAGTCCCGAATCGCCTCAGGGTCTCCTATACGTTCCCCCTCCTGTGCAATCGTAGACAACGCGACATGGAAATCATTGCGCCTTGTGTAAATCAGCTGAGAAAATAGGACAATGAGACAGAGCAAGCCAATCGGCAGATACCCCATATATTTTTTCATCATGCACCACCATCCAACGGAGAAGTAAGATCCCTCAGCCTACGCCTCTGTGTATTCAGAAAGGAGAAAATGATATTATCATATGAATTACTTGATGTCGCGTCCGACAGTGCCAGATACGTATCATCGTTGTAATCGCCATACAGAAAGCTGTTATACAGAACCTTTTTATTTGTCTGTGCACTCACATACAGTCCGTTATCATCATTCAGCTGAATACTATACAGAATCTGCTTCCCGCGATCATAATGCATACTGGTATACAAGCTATAGGATCCGTACATGGATGTATCCGTGTGGATATCCATCACAATGCGATCCAGCTTCTGGAAGGCATCGTCCTTTACATCGTATACTACAATCGTATACTTCATGGTATCGTATAACGATTGAAGCTGAAATAACAGTGTCCCCTGATCCTCACTCACCATGACCTTGCTGATTTGATCAAGATCCATTTCCAACCGAATTTCATCTAGCAGCTTTCCTTCTGTGGAATACAGACGGCCGTACAGCTTACCGCCCTCCTCCTCGACGACTGCCAGATGATCATTTATTGCACACATAGAAATCAGGGTGCCCTTTTTTATATCCTTTTGAACGATTTGCGTAACCTTACCCTGTGCATCAACCTTGTAAATTCCGGTTGGATCGTTATCAAATTTCAGATTGCCAAGATTCACATCAAAATCAAGCGCACGCACACTTACATAGAAATCATCTTTGATTTTAATATCATAGATCGTCTGCAGGGCACTTCCCTTCAGATTTCCATATATATCATCTGCATTCCCTCCGCCATATGTAGAATAGATGGAGATGTCATCCTCATCCTGGCCTTCCTGCAGGGTATAATTGACTTCGATATCCTTTTTACCACTTTCCGAACGCAAAATCGCACGTTTCCTTACCTCCGGAAAATTTACTATATTTCCATATCCGTAACTGCTGTTGTCGAAGATAATATCATAGGTCAGATGATCTACCTTTCCGGAATATGTGCAGAATGGAATCCCATCGTCATAGGTGGAGCATTCCTTTGTCATAGCCCCGGTATTCATTGTTTTTGCATCATAGCGTGCCTGTGCATACATATACAGCATTTGCTTCTCTGCGTTTTTTTTCTCATACTCCATATAGCCTGCAGGGTCATAGGTCGTTGTAAACGTATCCCCAACCGCATCTACGCGCCATATGTTTTCCAGTGCATTTATGTTCCTGATTGACGGATAATCGTCCATGATATAAAAGGAGTATTTCAAATCCTTGATAGTATCTGGATCACCAACGCTTTTATTTTCCTGTGCTGCCACCGTGCTTAGTCCGATAGCAAAATCATTCCGCTTGCTGTAGACCAGAAGAGAAAAGACAATGATTATACTCAGCATACAGAGCGGCAGATACCCCATATATTTTTTCATATCCATCACCTGCCTACCATGCACATTTTCGTGTTTTCCGATACAGACCTGCAATCATGACTGCCCCCAGTATACACAGATACAAACGGTACCAGCCCTTATAAACGAACACATCATAAAATTTTAATATCTGCAGCGTGAGTCCTGTCGGCTCCTCACCTAACGACATTGACATATTCATACCGAGAAAATAAATCACAAACGGAAACAGCACATACAACACAATCATGAACAGCGCCGTTTTATTTTTACGGAAGCCAAATCTTCCGATACATACGACAAACAAAGACATCAGAACACTGTACAGCAGCTGCGTCAGATACCCGCTGATGCTCAAAGGAAGAAACATTCCGGTATAATACTGCGTCCGCGTCATGGAGAGGAAAAATCCGTTGTGTAACAAATGCTGCGGAGATTTCATTTCATACAGCTGATAGCCCGCATAATAGACGATGCTCTGCAATACGTACAATGCATACAGACTCAGCAGGGTGAATAAAACATTTGAAATGATCAAATCCATGCGTGAAACAGGGAGAATCAGCTCTCTGTCCTGTACATTGTATTTCCAGTGCAGCCGTTTCAAGTCAAATATAGAATACAGCAGCCACAAAAGCACAAGGACGGGGAAGGTAAGTGCACACGTCGGGTTTAAAAGAAATTCATTATAATAGCCTCTCTGGAAATAGCTTATATCTTTCAGCATGATCGTGATCAGCGGCAGTGCAATCAAAGTCACAGCAAACAAGGCGTAAATTTTCCCGGTGCGGTGAAGCTGATAGTACATCAGCTTGGAAATTTGCTCTCTATGCGTCCGGAAGTTCAACATGTGACTCACTTCCTTCCTCAAACAGCAGATTCACGCGATTTGGATCATATTTTTCGATATCGTTTAAGCATTCCTTCAAGGTGATTCCCTGCTCGTGCAGTTCCTCCATGACCACATCCTGTACAATTCTGCCACGACGCAATACCACCGCACGGTCGATGACCTGATCGATGTCATCTATATCGTGAGAAGATATCAGCACGGTTTCCTCATCGTTCAACAGACTCAGCAGCATCTTGATTGAATCCTGCTTTGAGAAAACATCCAGATTGGAAAATGGTTCATCCAGCAACAGCAGATGTGCCCCCTGAGAGAAGCCGGCGGCGATTTCCACCTTCAGCTTTTGACCGGCAGACATTTTTTTCAGCTTTTTACGGCTGTCAATTTCAAAGTGCTGCAGGATGCGATCATAGCGGTTGCTGTTGAAATGCGGGTAGAAATCCTTCAGAAATACGCCATATGCCTTCGGACTCATATCCGGCAGAAAGCTCAGTGTATCCGTGATATAGGCGATATCTGCAAAGATATCCTTGATCATCTGTTCCTTCCACTGTATCGTGCCCTCCTGATAGGGCAGAAGCTGCAAAATCGTTTTTATCAGCGTTGTCTTTCCACTTCCGTTGCTTCCCACCAATCCGATGATCTGCCCCTTTTCACAATCCAGACAGATATCGAATACCCCCTGACCGTTTCCGTAATCCTTTGTAAGATGTTCAATATGCAGCATACTAAGTTCCCTCGCTTTCTGTATTACTCAAGTAGTACACTTTTTATAAACGAAAAATCAGATGTCCCAACGTGTGCTCAGAATTGCAATCACCTTTTGAAACGGTAGTCCGCATTCCCGGCAGTTGGCGATAAATTCATCCACGGTTTCCTGAATCATTTCCTGCTGTAGGCGCTCCATGATCTGCTCATCAACGTATACAACGCTTTTTACATTGCTGATTGTCCGTAGGATTCCTTCCTCCTCCATCAGCTTATACGACTTCTGCACCGTGTTGGGATTGATGGACAGTAAGGAGGCCAGCTCTCTTCGTGACGGCAGCGGCGTATAGGCTATAATGCTTTTATTCAGAATTTTACGCTTGACATGCTGGATGATTTGAAGATAAACGCTTGTTTTATTATTGAGCTTTAGATCGCTGAATACGTTCATCGTATCACCTCTTCAAGTGTATTATACAAGTAGTACACCACTTTTGTCAATATCTTTTTAGCTATATATACATATAACATCCTATATTTCCGCAGACCTTACAAGCACAGGCAAAAGCCGTGCCGGGCGCAATCTTTTCAAACAGATGAGGGCTGCAGTGGACAGCGCCTGCTGAATCCGCATATGGGACTACACGAAATTGTATTTTCTAAACCAAAAGCCCTCAGAAACAGCAGCGATCAGCTGTATGTCGGGTTGCACAACGCATAATAAAAAAGCTGTTTCTTCTTGCATGCAGCAAATAAGAAACAGCAGGCAGGGGGTACTAACAGCTTACCATAGGGCAACCTCTGTCATCCCTGCCGTAATACACATTGCGTCGAGGTGAAAATATCCGGTTTCCACAACACCTGCAATATGCATAAGCTCTTCATGAGCATCCTGAATTGTGTGGGCTGCAGGGATGCTCACATCCAGAATATAATTCTGATTATCTGTAAGAAATGTCCCATCCCTTCGCATACGCAGCTTCACAGCATATCCCAAATGCTCTAGCTTTCGCTGCACGAAGGAGCGGGAAAACGGTACGATTTCCACTGGAAGTGCATAGTCCTCGATCGTTTCCACACGTTTGCTTGTATCCATGATCCAGATTACCTGCTTTGCCTCCTCGGCAAGTATCTTTTCACGCACAAGGGCACCGCCGCCACCCTTGATCACCTGTTTTCGTGGATTGATCTGATCAACACCATCAATGACAAGATCAATGTGATCGATGACATCCGGCTCCACTACCCATAAGCCTGCCTGTTCCGCCCGCTTTTTGGAGACAAGGGAGGAGGAAACAATTTGAAGCTGCTGTCTATCCTTTTGTCTTCCCAGCTCTTCAATCAGCCAGCGAACGGTACTTCCCGTTCCCAATCCCAGCACCATATGATCGTGCACATAGGCTGCAGCCTGCTGTGCACTGCGTCGTTTTAATTCTTCCAGCTCAGACATCGGCATGTGACCAGGTATGCTGATGCCGCTGCAGCAGCTCATCCGCTTCCTTTGGTCCGACACTGCCAGCCATATAGGTGGCAAGGGGCAGCTGCTCTTTTCGATAGCGCTGTCGCAGCTGTTCTACATAATTCCAGCTGCTTTCAATCTGATCCCACTGTGAGAACCAGGAGATATCCCCCTGTACAGCAGCTGCCAGCAAACGCTCATAGGCCTCCGGCGTGTTGATGCGATTGATATCGGAGCAGCTCTGACAAAAGTCCATACTGGTCACTACAATTTCATCACTGTCCCCCGGCTTCTTGATATTGAACTGAAAGTATACACCCTCTGTAGGCTGAATACGGATCAAGAGGACATTGGCAGCCACATCCGGATTCGTTTTCTTAAAGGTGATGACAACCTCCATTTCACGCTCCTTCAGCTTCTTTCCTGTTCGGATGTAAAACGGCACATCCTTCCAGCGCTTATTATCCACAAACAAACGTAGAGCCGCATAGGTTTCCGTCATGGAATCATCCGCCACACGATCCTCCTTCTGATATTGAAAATACTGCCCCAGCACAACACTGTCCTTCAGATCCAGCTGTTCCACCGGTCGAAGCGCATGCAGAACATCCAGCTGCTTCTGATGCATATCCTCACCGAAGAAGGAAGACGGCTGTTCCATGGCTGTGATACTTAAAATCTGAAACAGATGATTCTGCACCATATCCTTTAAAGCACCGCTTTGATCGTAATAACCCCCGCGGTTTTCCACACCGACCGTCTCCATGGCACTGATCTGCACATGCTCGATATAGTTAGCATTCCAAACATCCTGAAAAATCGGATTCATAAAGCGAATTGCCTGCATATTACGCACCATTTCTTTTCCCAGGTAATGATCGATATGGAAAATGCGCTCTTTTGTGAAGAAGCGTTCCAAATCCTCATTCAGGACTCTGGCAGATTCCAGATCTTCTCCAAACGGCTTTTCGATGATGACCTTGCCTCTGCAGGCTTTTTCCACCTGCTCCAGACCTTTTGCTATCACTGCAAAAAAGCGTGGTGCCACAGCAAAATAGAAGACATGATTTTGCAGCTGCTGTTCTTTGTAAAACGCATTCAGCTTCTCATAGTTTTTAAGCTCTGTAAAATCCATCTGTACATAATGAATCCGCTTGGCAAAGCGTTCAAATTCATCTGTGCGGTATGGAAGACGTGCAAACTGCTTGATCCAGCCTGCCACCTCCTCACAATAGCCTGCATGATCGTAGTCTCTGCGTCCGATGATCACGATGGAGAAATCCTCTTCCAGCTTGCTTTGCGCCTGTAGATTATACAGCGCAGGCAACAGCTTACGAAAGGTCAAATCGCCGGTTCCTCCGAATATGGTAAAGGTCAGCTGCTTCATGCCCACCGCCTCCATTCATGGTGAAAGCTGCCTTCCTCATCCACGCGCTCAAAGGTATGCGCTCCGAAATAATCTCGCTGCGCCTGAATCAGATTAGCTCCGACATGCTTTGCACGAAACAAGTCCAGATAGCTGATGGCATTGGCCATCGCAGGAACCGGAATACCACTCAATATCGCCTGTGCACCAATCTGTCGTAAATTCTTTTCATAGGAAACAATGCGATCCCTGAAAAAGGAATCCAGCAGCAGATGCGACAAATCCGTTTGCTGTTCATATGCTCTGGTAATATCATTTAAAAATTTTGCCTGTATAATACAGCCGGCACGGAAGATGGACGCGATTTTTCCTAACGGAAGCTCCCAGCCATAGGCAGCACTTGCCTGCTTCAACAGGTCAAATCCCTGTGCATAGGCGATAATCTTTGCTGCATATAAGCCCTGACGAACCTCCTCTTGAAATGCATCCGGATTGGAAATCTCTGCAATTTCAATATGCGGATACTGATTCCCGGCTTCTTTTCTATTTTCATTATTGGACATAACACGGGTATTTCCGGCAGCTGTGATCATGGAAACATCCACCCCCTGCTTCAGGGCTTCGATGCTTGTCCAGCGTCCTGTCCCCTTCTGCTGTGCAGCATCCCTTATACAGTCTACCAGCGCTTTGCTTCCTTTATCGTCCTGCTCCCGGAAGATATCGGAGGTGATGTGAATCAGAAAGCTGTTCAGCTCTCCCTTTTGGTACTCGCTGAATATCTGCGCAAGCTGTGCATTGTCAAAATGTCCGACGTGCTTCAACAGCAGATAAGCCTCCGCAATCAGCTGCATATCCGCATATTCAATACCGTTATGCACCATTTTCACATAGTGCCCGGCACCGTTTTCTCCAATGTAGGTACAGCAGGGCGTACCATCCTCCGCACGCGCTGCGACAGCCTCCAGAATCTCTCGGATTTCCTCATAGGCCGCTTTGTCTCCACCGGGCATAATGCTCGGTCCAAAACGCGCACCATCCTCACCACCGGAGATTCCCACACCGAAATAATGCAGTCCCTGTTCTTTCAGATATGCCTCTCTGCGGATGGTATCCTCGAAGAAGGAATTCCCGCCATCCAGAATCATATCCCCCTGCTCCAGCAATGGAATCAACTGTTCTATGATGGCATCCACTGCTTTTCCCGCCTTTACCATCAGCATGACCTTACGCGGCTTTTCCAGTGATGTGATCAGCTCCTCCAGTGTGGAGTACCCTGTGAAATTTTCATGCGGCCAAGTTTCCAGCATATGCTCTGTCACCGCATAGCTGCGGTTATAGCCGCCTACCTTATATCCATGATCTGCCATGTTCAATGCAAGACTTCTGCCCATGACAGCCAGACCTACCATACCAATATTGTTCGTTCTCATACGTTTTTCCTCCTATTCGTAAAATACGATGCTGACACCCTCCGGTATCGTATCCGTATGTGCCGTTTCCTCCAGCATTCCGGTTATGCAATCAATTTTGAAGGCAACCAGATTGTTGCTGCTGCGATTTGCGGCAAACAGATAATCACCCTGCGGGGACAGATTGATATCACGCGGATGATCACCGCCGCTGGAAATACGCTGCAAGATGCGCCATTGAGCAATATCAATAACATACAGCTGATTGATTCCGCGTACAGAGACATACAGCGTATCGCCACTGCTGCTGATACGGATTGCAGCACCTCCGCCCTGCTCGCCTTCTTCAAGCAGAGAAAGCTTTCTTGTGATGACACCACCCTGTTCCATATCCATTTCAAATACTTCACAGCTGTCTTCACTGATCATATACAGGAATTTCCCATGATCATCCAATACACCGTGACGGATACCGGTCCCCTTTGGAAAGGAAATAGCTCGTATCAGCTCCATGCTTGTGCGATCATACACATAGACACGATCCAGCAGCCGGCAGGGAACCAGAATGGTGGCGCCAGTCAGAATCGCCTGATGAGCACCTGCTTCATGCTGAATATGCACGATGCGTTCCTCCTGCAGCCCGTCAGCACTTAAACGATAGCGTATCAAGGTACCGTCATGATAATTCACGGTATATACACACGCATCATCCTGCACGACATAGCAGGCGGTACTGTTTTCCAAGCCTGCAAGCAGCTCCCTGCCATCCGCAAGTACGCAGAGTCTGGCATCCGCAAGCTGTGTGGGAAATGCCAGTCTGTTTTTATAATATGACAGATACTTTGCATCCTTGACCGGATAAAACAAATCTGTCTTTACAAACGCATCCTTCTGCACATCATACAGGAAGGAATAGATTCCTTTTGCGGGCGCATAGGTTCCCACAAAGCCTTTTATTTCATTCATAGTGAATACCTCCAGTATTTACTTTATTTTTTAAAGTCACCTTCTATACCTATCATACAAAAGTATTTCCATAAATGCAAACATCATGCACAAAAGAAATAAAACACGCTGAAGGCTGATGATGCTTTTCTATATATATTGTAAATCCAACCGCACGCCAACAGAGTCACCGCAGGACAGAAGCACAGACCAGCACCGCTTGTAACAGCCTTTTGTAATTCCACAGACCTTTTTGTCTCTTTCTATGATATGCAGCGAACTGTTTATGACAGGAATACATGTAGAAAATTCCTTTCCACTTCCAGACTTTCTCCGATATCTGATCACAGGACGCTATCCGACAGTGAATCACAGCCTGTACAAATACATTCAATATTTTAAGCATACCATCGTATGAAATCATGGAGGCAGATAAGGCGTACTGCCACTGGTATACATGAAATACTAAAAAAAGTCCGATCCCAGGACTTTCTTTCTAAACATGAAATCATCTGCTGCAGCGGTTTCAAGCGGAAGGCAATCCCCTCAGTCATGATACCGATAGGCACCGCTTCCCTTTTTATTCTCATAAAACCGTTTCTTATCCTCATACATATTCTCATCGGCTTTGCGAATGACTGCATGAATATCTGCACAGTCCTTCACCCACCGGTATCCGATGGCAGCACTGCAGCTGCTTTTCGCAAAGCTGTCACGCAATCGCTCCAGCTGCTCCAAAAAGGCAGCTTCTTCTACACCGCAACAGATAATCACAAATTCATCACCGCCGATTCGATAGAAATCCCCTTGCTGAAAGCCAGTCCTGATCACGTTAGCGCACGCCTTCAGTAGCTCATCCCCTGCATCATGTCCGAGGTGATCATTTGTTTCCTTCAATCCATTCAAATCCAGATAAACAACACCCACTGCGTCCTGACAGGCATTGAAATTCGCTAAATCCTGCATATAGCGGTTTCGATTGTAAAAGGATGTCAGCTCATCCAGATAGCTTAACCGATACAGCGCTTTTTCATCCTCATCCCGGCGCATCGCCAGCATGACATAGTATCGCAGTGTTTCCATAAAGGTCACGGCATTTTCAATCCGCTGTGCATCCATATTATCCAGACCAATCAGACCTGCTAGCCGGTTATCAAATTCCAGCGGCACCATAATCAGTCTGTTGATTGCCTGAAGCTTCAAAAACTCATATTCCTTCTTCATATCTGCCTGTAATGCTTCCACATCATGAATAACAACATTCCTCTGATGCTCAAACTGTGTAAGCCATATACGGAAATCCTCCTGATTCAGATTTTGAAGCTGCTGAATCTGCGGATGAACTCCCTCATCACACCATTCTGCCGTATTGGATATACTGTCGTCATGCAATAAGAAAACATACGCACGCTCCGCATGAAACAATCTCCCCAGCTGTTCCAGCACGTGATTCGTTGCCTGTGACAAATCCGGATTGCGGTACAGCTCACGGATACAGGAAACAAGCACCTGATCCCTTTCCAGACGGTTTTTCAATGCCAGCTTCTCATTGACGGAATCTGTGATATCAAAAGCGATTTCCATACGGGCCGGGTGCCCCTCCCATTCAAGCAAGCGATCCTTCAACAGATAATGCCGCTTTGTTAAAGGATTTGTATATTCCCAGGTATATGTCTCATCGTCTTTTAGAATATGATTCGGACAAAAGGCGCAGGGCTGATCGAAGCCCTGTAATGTTTTATAGCATTTCAAATGCTGCTGCTGATCGATATGAAAAATCTCCTTACCGGCCTCATTGATAAATAGCAAATCGTATGTATTGACATCGGATATGTACATCAGCTCCGACATTTCATTGATTGGTACCAGCAGCTCCTGAAAACGCCTGGCGAGCTTTTCGCTTTCCTGCCTGTTTTTATCTTCCGCAAGCTGCAGCAGTTTCCGTCTTCTTTCCTGATAAAAGGCAAATACAGTACAGATTCCCGCAAGCACGATAAATATGATGTTGGTATAAATCAAAATATTTCTGGATTCCTGAACTGTATCCTCAGTATACACCTCGGCAGCCAGCACACATTCATCGGCAAGCGCAAAGTATTCCTCACTCAGCGAAAATAAACGTGTTCCGCTGACCTCTCCCTTGCGATAGCGGTATATCTCCTGCTTGATTTGCTTCCAGTCCTGCTCCATCCTTAAAAGCAGGGTATGATAGTGTTCATCATCGATCCGTACAAGGTCGTATTCCTCACTGCTGTTGCACAAGCCATCCAGAATATCATCCAGACGCTGAATCAGAGCATCATCCGGCGTGTGGTTCAATTCCTTTTTGATCAGTCGCTGCGTGGCACCGCGGACAATTCCCGTGTAGTTGATTACACGCGCATTGCCTTCCAGACTGCTGTTTGACTGAACAGACATCACTCCGGTCACAAGCAGAGCTATGCATAAAAGCAGCGGTATGATCCATATTCTTATATTTGATAATAGTCTTTTCATGCATTGCTCCTCCATTTCTTGGGGACTGTGTACAGCAGGTATGCAAGCTGCAGCGGTTGTACTGCATATACCTGTGCCATGGAGATAGTGAACGGATGCAGCTGTATTCCAATCAATAGCGGTATGCCTCTATGCCTATGATTCGCAAACACAGTGTGCGCTGAGCGAATAGCTAGGCCTGATTCCAAGTTCCCCCGATAATATTTACAATTTTTGACATCTTTTGATTTAAGTATACAGTTCATAATTAAGTTTTACAATAGAAAGTCACTTTCTCCGCATGATAATGATATATATTCCCTGAATCCAGCTTTCATCAGCATTTTTCACGATAGCTTTCAGCTCTCGCATACTTCCCAAAAGCAGCCGCAAAAAAAGGATGGAAATCCCTACCATCGGGTACGCCATCCTTCTGAAATGTATATGGGCAGCTTTCTTTAGCTGAATTTTCTTGTTATCGGCTTTATCGCCTTGCATACCAGCAGGGTCGCAACAGCTCCCAAAATCGCCTCAGCGATTCCATTGGTTGCCACAACGCCAAGCAGAACTGCAATCAATGCTTCATACGCCACCTGAATGGCATCCGCATAGGCGCTTCCAAAGAACAGATAGATACCGCCAAGCACCAGGACGGTATTTGTAATTGCTCCGGTTAATGCTCCGGCAATGATTCCAACGGTTTCATTAACCCCCTTCTTACGAAGCTTTTCATAAATAAGCCCAGCCAGATAGCCCAGCAGAATTCTCGGTATGAAGGCAATGAGCAGACTCATCCAGTTTCCCTGAATACCTCCGAACGTTATGAAAGGGGAAAAGCAGAATGAGGTCAGTGTCGGTCGGAATGTCGCATTCAGCACACTGGTCAGTCCGAATACAAAGCCCAGCTGTGCACCTGCTTTTTTACCGAGTGCAATCCCGGCGATAATGACAGGAATGTGCATGGTCGTTGCACTGATCGGCCCAATCGGCAGATAGCCTAGGGGAGTGACTACCAGTATGATCTGGATAGCCAAAAACATGGCCATGATGGACATGTACTGCGTTTTTTTCGATTTCATATGTGTCCTCCTACTCTCGCTCTCTTATGGATGCGATGTTTATCGAAAGATGTCCTACCGTATTGTCCCATTCTTTACAGGTCCAGACAGATCCTGCCAGAATATCTTCTATATACGGATGACGCATCTATTATAATACAATTCCCATTCTCTGCCAATAACTTTGTGTAACTTTTCACATGATACCGATTACATAGACTTCTGCATTTTTCGTGTGCTATCATAGGGATATATAAAGGAGGCAAAATCATGGAAAGGAAAGCTTTTACGGTGCTCCCCCTGCGTGAACAGCCGCAGCTTCTGCAGGTGGCAGCCCAGTGGTTTCACAGCAAATGGCAGATTCCCTGTCAGGCTTATGTGGAAAGTATGCAGGCGTGTAGGACAGGTACTGCCTTCCTTCCGCAATGGTATGTGATCCTGGATGCATCAGGAACCATCATCGCCGGTGCAGGTTTGATCGCCAATGATTTTCATGAGCGTAAAGATTTGACGCCGAATGTATGCGCCCTGTATGTTGAGAAAGCGTGGCGGGGGAATGGATATGCAAGGATGCTGCTGGATTACATTCGCAGGGAGGCAGGCAGGGAAGGGCTTTCGCAGCTTTATCTCATCACTGACCACACCGTATTTTATGAGGCCTGCGGATGGGAATATGTATCCATGATCAAAGAGGACAGTGGCAATTCTATACGGATGTACACCGCCAAAGCCCTGTAGGTATAGAAAGCTTTACAGGAATTTGTTACTTGCATAAAGCTTTGAAGGCTCTTCATCTTCCTGAGATATCATAGAATTTAAGGAGGAGCATAAGGACAGAAGAAACTCAGTCTGCTGTAAAAGCCGGTTCCTTTTCAGCCTATAATTTTAAATGTATACGATACTATGTATGTTAAGGATATCTACAGGATACGTTCAATCCATTTGATTGACAAGCGGTTTCTATCAAAGTTTACATATGTGACATTCAGCTGCTAAAAAGCAAAAAAGACAATATCCGTACATATGCCAGATGCTGTCTTCTTCATTTATTTTATTCACTTAATCTCTTTTCCAGTAAGTGCAGCCTTGCATAGCCATCCAATACCTGTATCAGGCCAAGATCACGATATCCATGCTTTTCAAACCAGTTTTTCGGCCCATTGGGAAACGTGCTTTTCTCATCACAGATTACAAGTATTCTTCGATAGGCTTTACACAGCTCTTTCTCCAGACACTGCAGAGGCCAGGCTTTATAATCTGCCTCCTCACTGGAATGATATACACAGGTAAGAAAAGCGGTATGTGCATCCTTAGGAATCGGATAAGGAACCTGATTGGATGGCATCCATTCAGCGCCGCCTACGATATGCCCCTGCAGCTGATGGACAAGGCCAAATGTGGTAAGTCCGCAGGAAGCTAGAAAATCTGATTTTCGCTTTATCTGACCGCAGTCTGCACACATTGTACACCCCTGACTGGTCAATGGCAGAATATCGCTGGTAAGTGGAAGCAGACTCCCTCTTTTTTCCTCATGTGACTGTTCGATTATAAACGGCTCCTCTCTTGTGATGGTTCCGTTTCGTATTCCCTTTAGTACCGCAGCGGTAACAGGTCCATACCAATACAGCTGTTGATTGAATATTGTTAAAAAAGGATAATACAGCTGTTTTTCATATGCCAGCTTTTCCTGTCCCGTTATATCAATGCAGGTCACATCATCCATGGCAGAGCATTGAAACAGCTCCAGCATTTCCGCAATGATAGGACACTGACAGCCCCAGTGATAAAAGGTTATTTGCATACGATATCGCAATGAGCTGGAAGACCATAAGCTGCTTTCGCATGTAAAACTGCACGTTTGATCGCCTGTGCCATCATTTCCGTTGCAAGCATGCCTACAGCATCAGGCATAACCTCAACCTCGCCGCTGCTTAGTACGAATATAGAATCTCCATCACTCATCGTATGAACGGGATGAATCGCTCTGGCATAGCCGTTATGTGCAATTCCTGCAATCTTGGTGCATTGTGCCTTGTCCAGCTTTGCATTGGTCACAATACAGCCGATTGTCGTATTCCCTTCCGGCAGTTTTCGCATAGCGTCCATTTGCTGAAACAAAACATCCTGTGCCTTCAAAATAGATTTACTATGGGAATCATAAACACCTGCCAGCAGCTCATTTGTTTCATAATCCACAACATTCCCACAGGCATTCACAGCTACAATGGCAGCTACCTGCAGATCGCCAACCTGTACACCGCAGGTACCGATACCGCTTTTCATAGCATGCTCAAAGCCCAGCAGCTTTCCAACGCTGGCTCCTGTCCCAGCTCCGTGATTTCCTTCTAAAACTGTATCATTTTCTGCATCCACACATGCTGCATAGCCCATTTCCTTATCTGGCCGGACATGTGCATCACCAACTGATAAATCAAACAAGCTCGCACCGCAGACTATAGGAACCTTGGCTACCTGCATGTCAAAGCCTGCATCGTGTTCTTCCAGATACTGCATGGCACCGCTGGCAGCATCAAGACCGTAGGCACTGCCTCCACTCAGCATTACGGCATGAATCTTCTGTACCATGTTGATAGGATGCAACAGATCGGTTTCCCTGGTAGCCGGCCCGCCGCCTCTTACATCAACGCCCGCAACAGCTCCCTCTTGGCATAGGATAACGGTACAGCCAGTTCCCGCCTCCTGATCGTCTGCCTGACCAACCTGAAAGCCCTTGATATCTGTAATTTTTATTTCCTTCATGTTTGCTCACCTCTGCCATTATTGTATCATAAAGCGGTTCCTACTAAAAAGATTTTATGGGAAAGAGCTTATGAAATATACCATTCACACAGTTAAACCATGTGCGAACGCCACAGCGTATAATAACGGCGGTAAAAATAGCAACATGATTCTGCATGAAAATACTTTAAAATCTTTTGATTGCAGTTATTTACGGGATAAAAAAGCCGTCTCCTACAACATTCTGATAATTTATACGGAAAGATCCTATAGAAGATTGTATAATGGTTTGCATGCTCATTTGTCTTTTAGTTTAGAATTTTGATAAATATCAATATCAGATTATTTTCATTGATGAGTAAGCATGGACCAACAGAAATCTGATCAATCAATATCAAATGCGCAATGAGCAGGGAGAGAATGAAAGCTACTATCCGCTCATCCTTCGTACCTATATTCATATGCCGGCAATCAATGACATCGTAAAGGAGAAGGAAATGCAGAGGCTGCATGACTTTGAACAATTGGTATACCTGTTTGAAGATAATGAAAAAAATGATATACTGAAGTCAAAGGAAAGGCTGGTGAAGGTATTCATGGATAAGTACGAGGAAATGCAGAAGGATGATGAGCTGTGGTCAACCGCAATGGCCATTCAGATGGGAGAGGCACGTTACCGCTATGGCTTGGAAGACAGCTTTGAAGAGGGGATGAAAGAAGGTAAAATTGAAGGAGAGAAAATCGGTATACACAAAGGTAGAATAGAAGGAAAGATATCACTGCTGCTCCAGTTGCTGAATAGTAAATACCATGAGGATTGCTCAGTCTGGCTATTTTCTTTGAACGATGAACAGATAGAGAATGTATCCAACTTGATACTGGCATGTAATACATTGCAGGAGCTAAAGAATCAGGTTATGATTAGCCAATAAGAATACATAAATACGTAGAGAAACTGTTCTATAAGCTTACACTTATAAAACAGTTTTTCATCTGCCTGGTTCCCCAAATTTATAATAATATTGGAAATGATTGCAGCGAATGTACCTAAGTAGGGCTTTTACTTGTTTATGAAACAGATACGAATGCTGTTGCATAATGCAAATGTGCAAAGGAAACATTTTATAGTGCGATAATAACCCCTTTTTCTGTTTAATAAAGTTTTTCATATGGATTAAACATTCTATTCTGTTGGGCATTCCCTGTCTCCCTAGGAATTGCTATCACTATCTTTTCTATATCTAATTATATATGTGATTACGATCCTTGACTCTGACAGCGTGTCATAGTGTATACTTGTCATATACAGCAGCGGAATGCCTTACTGGAATCAATAACGGCAATCAGCTTTGTGATTTGAAAAGGAGAACTGTCATGAAGGAATGTGAAGAATGCTACGGCATCAATAACCGCTCAACACCTATATTGAATACCAGAGATTGTCTGGAAAATCATCTGCAATACATATGTGGAACCTGTGGCAGATGCATCTGCATAAATAAGACGGAGAAAAGCGGTCTGCAAAGATGGAATTTCCCTTTCAAAACAGTGGAAATCGCCAAGCTGTATCTGCGCAGTGCAGATGTTGCGGCAGAAACAAACTGCGGCATTTATGAAATAAAAGATAAGAAGGGAAGAATTTCTTATAAGATTTTCAATAGTCCGTCTGCAGCAGCAATATATACAAACAAACATAAGGTATGCCTCAGTAAGAAGCCTATATATCAAAGGAAAAGATTTAAACGCTATTCAAATGCTGAAATCAGACATTTAACGTCTGATGAGGTTGACACATATCTAAAGGAACAGAACGAGACAAAATAAAAACCGGCAAATGTCCCGGTTTTTATTTATAACTAGACGCTATTTTGTCAGTTGCTTTTTTTTACGCTGAATTGCAACAATTCCCATAGAAACAAGTCCAAGCAATGCAAATGCTGTAAATAAACCTGCATTTGTTGAATCTCCGGTATTCGGTGATTTTTTATCACTGGATGGTTTCTCAGGGGTTACCGGTTTTTCTGCAGCTGTTACTTTTTCATAGACTGGTTTTACCAGCAAATCCTTAGTAACCTTTGTAAAATCCGTATCCCATTTCACAAAACGATATCCTTCAACTGCCGGTGCTTCTGGAGCTGTTGCTGCTTTGTTTGCTTCAACCTTTTCAGTTTTAAGTACCACCCCGCTATTATCTACAAAAACAACAGTAAATTCTGTTTTTTCTGATGGTGTAGGTGTTTGATCTGGATTTTCTGGTTTTGGATCAGGAGTAGTACCTTTATCTTCGTTTTTCTCTTGATATACAAGTGCATATGTTGATAAACGATCTGTTGAGAAAGATAATGTTCCATCTGCATTTTCGATCGTACCTAATTTTTCAGCTTTTCCATCATGAAGACGTACAACATAGAATTCTCTACCCTCAGCCTTCAAATTCTCAGGAACTGCAATTGTAAATGTTATAGCTTTTGAAAATTCATTTATTGTTCCTAATTCATTACTTCCTGCTTTTAGCATAACGCTAAGATCCAGATATTGGGTAACAGTTGCATCTTTATCCAAAATCGCTTCTATTTTCTTTTGGTCTTCTGCTTTTACTTCCTCATTTTCCAGTGTTTTCGCTGTAATTTCAACGTTGATTTCCTCATTTGCCGCAATAGCTTCTTTTACTTTCTTTGCGGTATCCTCTGATATTTTTGTGGTTGTCTTGTTTGACATAATATCAGAGATAATTGTATTAGCTTCTTCTTTAACGGTAGCAGCAGTTGTTTTATCAGCTCCCGCCGTAACTTCCTTAACCGGAGTTTCAGGATCAATCGTCGGCACAGTTACATCCTCAACCTTTGGTTTTTCAACTGTAATTACACATGTAGCTGAGTATCCTGCAATACTTGCAGTTATCGTTGTTTTTCCAGGTGCTAATGCGGTAACTGCTCCCTGATAGTCAACAGTTGCAACCTTTTCATCACTAGAAGTCCATGCAATCTTCATTTGCTCGGATGATGTATCTGCACCATGAGCTACATCTGTCTTAATGACTTTTATATCGCCTAATTTAACTGTTAGCTCAGTTTTATTTAACGTAATTCCTTTAATACTGTCATCAAATGTATCTGTTGCACTTGTTCCAAATTTTTCAACTATACTTGCTGCGTTTCCAATCAATGAACGATGATATGTTAAAGAGATAGCGCTTGAATTCTTAGTGAATTCAATACTGCCGGATTTACCTTTTTCAAGATTGGTTATTTTTCCACCTGTGATATTAGCTTTTACACTTCCGATAGTTCCTGTTACACCCTTATCCGGTGTTTCACCGCCTAAATAGAAATTTCGAACAGTTCCATCTGTAACATTTAATTCAGCTGAATTCATGGAGCCACGATTCACAGATTGTATTACTTTATAATCCGTCCCACCATTTATATTTAATGTTGCAGTTCCTGTATATCCGTTTGAACCACCTGCTGATACATAGGCATTGCTGAAATCTCCTGCTGTAATTGTGGTTGTGGCAGTATCTGTTCTACTTATTCCTTCTCCGCCGCCAAATACTAACAGGTAATTTGAACCACCATTAATCAACACGTTTGCATTCTCTACGATACAAGGTGAATTTTTCGCATCACCGCTATACCATGTATGCTCGTCTTTTACAAGAGATGATGCACCTCCACCAACAACTTGACTTGGTATACTGCCACCGTTTATGACAACATTACTATTCACAACATGAGATGTATGAAGACCTCCACCTATTAACGCATTAATAGTACCGCTCTCCATAGTAACAGATGTATTTTGAATTACTTCTGCAGAGTTATGACTCCCTCCAAAAACATTTGCCTTTGTCGAAATTTCCATTTCTCCGCCGTCCCATGTTATCATGTTTTTGTTATTATCTATTCCCGTAATCGTAATAGGAACACCATTTGCAAAAACATATTCTACATTACCATAGGTTTCTTTGGTAGGCTTAGGCGTTGCTGCGTTAATCTGTGCTGTTGGCAAAGAGATAATACTCATCATCATTGCTATACATGTTGTAATTCCAAAAGCTTTTGTCTTTACAGACCTTTTCATATAGACCCTCCTTTTTCCATCTTCCAAACATTTAAAAACTAGAAAATCGTGTACTCTATCCCTCCCATCTCAAAACGTATACATATATGAATGGAAGAAAAATAGATAAATATTAAGGAAAAAGTGTATTTTTTTAATGAAAATAGTCTAAAAAAGCAGGTTTTTCAACCTGCTGTCCGCTATCTATTATGTTATACGTTTGAATACAACTATAGTATAGCGCTTAAAATGTCACTTTGCAACCATTCTTTTTAAAGGATATTTATATGACGCACATATGATTTTCTACAAAGCTCATATGATGCAGACGAGATAATCCTCTGTCTGTACACCAGAAAACAACATAAAAAGCTACTTTGACAATCTCTATTTTAATAAAGCTTTACTTGACAGTAATAATCCTGTACAAAAAAAGCAACAGTTGCATGAAAACCATTGCTTTTCAAGGCTTATTTATTCTGTAGCAAAAACTGCTGTTCATCCATATTCATAATACGACATGCATTCTGATAATAGACTTTTCGCAAAATTTCATCCGATAGACCGATTCCATAGATTCGCCATCTCCCCTGTCCTGGAAGCTCGCCATTTGGCTGATATGGAAAATATTCATCCATAGTTTCCAGAAACCGGTAATAAATGGAATGCTGTCCCAGATCCAGCGGACAGCAATCCGTTCCGAATACAATACGTTCTGAATACTTTTCAAAGAATGTTTTACTGGAATAGGGCACTCTCCCCAGCTCTGCTACACGCGCCGCCATATCCACATACATATTATCGTATCGGTCCAGACGCAATGCAACATGCTTCAGATTTTCCGCATAGCTGCCGAAATGTGCAATTATAAAGGTTGTTTGCGGGTGGTTCTCCACCATACGATCCTGCATATCCATAAGTTCTTCAAAGCACAACTGCCCCGATTTGCCAAACTGCCAGTCAGGATGACAGTTCAATTCCTCAAAGCGTTCATTATGACGATCAGCAGGCTTAAAAAACGCTACTGGGTCCGCAATATGAATTAAAATTGGCATGTGCAGTTCCGCTGCTGTTTGATACACAACATCCAGACGCGGATCATCTGTTCGAATATACTTGCCGTACGTATCCCTGTATTCCAGCGAAATGACCTTCCACATCTTGATACCGCGTGCTCCCTTCCGATAAGCTTCCATCAAATGATTACGCACCCATTGCTTGAAATCCGGATCATCAATTCTGGATACATCGATCCATACAAATGTAGTTATATAATTCTCAAATCCCTCTGTCTTACGAATCATGGCATCAAGCTCATTTCCCCAGACACCATCAAGATTCACGATATGTGCAACGCCAGCATCCTGCAAAGCTTCGACATAATCCGCAGTATTATACAGTGCCGCATAACCGGGGCCAGGAACCAGATTGCCCATATGTGTATGCATATCGAATACCGGAAATTTCGGTTTGCATATCGGATGCTGTGGTGTTATACATTCTGCATACGGGTCAAACTGTGATAAATAGAGATCGTTCATGAATGAATTGCCTCTTCTGTTTCCGGATCAAAGAAATTCATACGGTTCGCATCTATTGTCAGTTTCAGCATCTGATGCGGCTGCAGCTCCATACGCGCATTTACTTTGGCAACCATCGACGTATTACCAATCGTCCCATGCAGTATATATTCATTTCCCAGCAGTTCCTTTACATCCAACTGATAGTCTATGACAGATTTTGGATAGGTCTGTGCTACGATTTCCTCCATGTAGATGTTTTCCGGACGGATTCCCATGATAATTCTTTTATTCTCATAGGTCTTCAGGCTCTCCTTCGCAAGATCATTTACTTCAATTGAATGTGCATCAAAGCAGAACATACCTTCCTTATACGTTCCCTCGATGAAATTCATAGCTGGACTTCCTAAAAAGCCTGCCACAAACATATTAGCCGGATGCTCGTAAATTTCCTTCGGTGCTCCGATTTGCTGGATATATCCATCCTTCATAACAACAATGCGGCTCGCCATCGTCATAGCTTCTGTCTGATCATGAGTAACATAAATTGTCGTCGCTCCGATGCGTTCATGCAGCTTTATGATTTCAGAACGCATCTGCACGCGCAGCTTGGCATCCAGATTAGATAACGGCTCATCCATTAAAAACACCTTGGCATTGCGGACAATTGCCCTCCCCAGAGCAACCCTTTGCCGCTGTCCGCCGGATAGTGCTTTTGGCTTGCGTTTCAGATATGGTTCGATTTCCAAAATTCGCGCTGCTTCGTGAATACGCTTATCTATTTCATCCTTTGGCACCTTTTTGATTTTCATACCGAATGCCATATTATCATAGACACTCATGTGCGGATATAACGCATAGGATTGAAATACCATGGCGATATCACGATCCTTACTTGGCACATCATTTTCCAGTACATCATCAATAAACAGACTGCCGCTGGATATTTCCTCGAGACCGGCAATCATGCGAAGCGTCGTGGATTTGCCGCAGCCAGACGGACCTACAAAAACAATGAATTCCTTATCCTTGATTTCCAGATTGAAATCAAAAACAGCCTGTACCTTATTATCATATATCTTATTTATATTCTCTAACCTTAAATTTGCCATATCTGCTCTCCTTTATTTCATACCTGTCATCGCGATACCCTTGATGAAATGCTTCTGGAAAATCATGAAAACGACGGTAACCGGCACCATAATCAATGCAGAAGCAGCCATTGTTGCGGAAAGGTCAGCCATATGCTGCGATGCGAAGAAGGACAAAGCCAATGGTAACGTCATTTTCTTAACCTCATTCAGCATAATCAGTGGATTCAGATAATCATTCCAGTAATTCAGGAAGGTGAAGATAGCCAATGCACCAAGTGCTGGTCGTATCTGAGGAATAATGATTTTCCAGAAAATCGTGAAGTCTCCTGCCCCGTCCAGCTTAGCACTTTCGATAAGCTCTCTTGGAATCTCATCACAAAACTGCTTGCATAGATATATACCGAAGGCGTTTACGAAGGAGGGTAGAATCAAAGCGCCTGCACTGTTATACAATCCAAGTGAATTGATCAAAAGGAATGAAGGAATCATAGTTGTCTGTGCGGGAACCATCATACTGGCAAGCAGGATGGCAAACAATAGCTTTTTGCGTTTGAATTGAAATTTTGAGAACACATAGCCTACCAGGGCGCTGGTGAACAGAATAATGACGGTATTTGTCACCGTAATAAATGCACTGTTTTTAAACCAGGTGAAGAACGGGGATTGTGTCAATACCTTTTCATATCCGCTGAGTGTTGGCTCCAGCGGCAGAAGATGTCTTGGATTAACCAGAATCTCCTGTGTGCTTTTGAAAGAATTGGACAGCATCCAGAAATACGGCATGATGAAGAAAATTGCAAGGATTGCAAGGCCGATAAAGATACCATAGCGGACAGCCTTTTGTTTCGTCATTTTATGTTTTTTCATATCAATACTCCCATTCTACCTTATTAGCACGCTGCTGGATGAGGGAAACAACCATAATAATCATGAACAACGCCAGAGAAATTGCCGAAGCATATCCCATGTCCTTAGTTTCAAAGGCTGTCTTATAAATATAGCTGGTCAAAACCAGTCCTGAATTCTGCGGGCCGTTACGTACTGCCATGACAGCAAACTGCGCAAATGCCTGAAAGTGAGAAATCAGTGTCATGATGGTCACAAATGTAAAGGTTCGTTTCAGCAGCGGCAATGTGATATGACGGAATTTCTGCCAGCCGCTGGCACCATCCAAATCGGCTGCTTCATAGAATTCACCGGGAATTCCATCGATACCTGCCGTAAAGAGGATGATGTTGTAGCCGATATCTGCCCATATAGAGAATACAATGATGGACCACATAAGCACATCAGGGTTTCCAAGCCAATTCACCTCTGCTAAACCAAGGGTACGCAATGCCATATTGGCCAGTCCGTTTGTGGTAGGTAAAATACTCTTTGCCCAAACTACACTGGAGGCGACCAGGGGGGCAACACATGGCAGGAAGAAAATCATACGGAAGAGACTTCGGGTCTTGTTAGATTTAAACATACTGATCAGCTGTGCGATCCCCAAGGATATCACGATATTCAGTGCAACGGTAATCACAACGAAGAACAATGTGTTTTTCGTTGCTTTCCAGAATACTGGATCCTGTACAAGACGGACAAAGTTATCTAAACCTACGAAATGGTTATTGGATCGTAAAGGATTATAATCAAAGAATGATATCGCAAGACCTCCGATAATGGGACCAATCATAAAAATCATAAGATGGAGAAAGATTGGAATCAGGACGATGAGAACGAATTTTTTGTTTTTCAATGGGTTCACCTTCTTTTAGATTAGGGAAGAGCGATGTCCTCTTCCCTATACTGGCATTATTTTTTTATAATACCGTTTAATTCCTTCTCCATAGTAATTAGTGCCTGATCAACATTTTTAATATCACCGCGTACCAGCTTTTGGAAGGTTGCATTCACCTTTTCCTTAAACTGATCTGTATTGAAATGACCAATGAATTGCGACTTGTCAAGAATTTTTACAAGTGGTTCGGCATACGGCATCTGTTTGATAAATTCCGGATTGGATGCGACAGATTTTTTCGGAGGAATTTGAGAGCATGCGATATTATGTTTCATCAGCACATCATCCTGGAAGAAATATTCAAGAAATTTGAATGCTGCTTCCTGTTGCTTGCTGTTTCCATTAACCGCCATAGACCATCCAGTTTCTGCGGCAAATGCCGGCTTATCACCAAACCATGGCATAGATACATAATCAAAATCTTTTCCATATTCCAGGCCGAAGGAGGTGATGCCCTCCGCAATTGTCCACGGACCGCGCGGAACCATAACAACATTTCCTGCATACAGCTGCTGATATCCTTCCATATCACCGCCGCCATCAAGACCTTCCATCGTTGTTACACCATCGACCTTCACCATATCATACAACTCCTGCAGTGCTGCCTTTGCCTGTGGTGTCTGCAAATTGAAACTACCGTCCTCGTTTTGATAGGTGCCTCCGGTGGACAGAATCATGGACAGGAACATATATGGAACAGAATCCCAATTCACAAAATCAAAGCCCTTGATTGTAATGGTGTCCCCATCCTTTTTCGTAGCTTTTTTCGCTGTTTCTCTTAATTCCTTCCAGGTGGTAGGAGTCTTTAAATTATTTTCACTCATCAGCTTCTTATTGACAAGCATAGCACCATTTTCAATATTGAATTCCATTGGCAGACCATACAGCTTGCCTTCATATTCCAAAGCGCCAATCGTAGATGGGTACACATCGTCATGAATGGTCTTTGACAGATTTTCCGGTATCTCAGCAAGCGCTCCGGTACTGGCGAAATCCAGACCCCAGCCGCCCCATAGCTCGTAGATATCCGCTCCGCCTTCCTTGGAAATCAAGGATGTTTGGACCTTGGATTCAAATTGGTCATATGGGAAGAATTCGAAATTGATATGAATATCCGGATTCTTTTCCTCAAATTCTCTGGCAATTTCCTGATAAGAAGCTGCCCATGGTTCATTCTGGTGTCCCCAGAAGGTCAATTCCACCTTATCCCCATCAGATCCCCCGGAAGATGAACTACAGCCGAACATCGTTGCACTTAACAGCGCTGATAATCCACAGCAAACTAATTTTTTCATCGATTTTCTCCTCGCTTTGCTTTAATGTTTTGATTTACTCCCGTCTTAATCCTTTAAATCCAGTGTTTTGAAATACGTCAGATAGTCTTTGTTTTTATGCAGCATTTCCTGTACCATATCGTGAATTTCCTGCATACTCAGTACACTTGCCGTCAATGGATCAAAGAGTATCGCCTCAAAGATCAGCTGTGGATCGCCGTTTAGCGCTCCTTGTACAGCAAGCTCCTCGATGCGAGCAGAATGATCCACCATCAGAGCCAGATGATCCGGCAGCGTAATCTGCTGAATGGAATGAATCCCCTTGCTGGTCGCAACAACCGGAACCTCCACACAGGCATTTTCCATAACGTTTCGAATATAGCCTTTGTTTCGCAAATTGCCGTTGAAGAAATACGGTGTATGATCTCCGAAGATGGCATTGAAGATATTGGATGCATATTCCTCTCCCCGTTTCAAATCAATGTCTCCTTGATTCACCCAATCACGGTACTCCTGTTCCCAGGTATCCTCACGTTCCAGATATTCATCCAAAATATAGGCATATGCTCCCGGATTCCATCCGGTTCCATGCATACAGTAGGTTTCAATCAGATCCTTGCGTTTGCGGAACCAAGGATTATATTCGGAATTGTGCCCACTGGATTCGGTTGGAAAATACCCCAGATGCCGGTACATTTCGATTCGAACCATTTCCTCATTGGCAACCTCTTCTCGCTGAATAGCATTCTGAATCAGCGGATAGGCATCTTTCCCCTTCCATTCGTAATTTAGATAGAAGGCCTGATGATTGATACCGGCACAGGTATAGGAAATCTCCTTTGGATCGGCTCCAATCCAGTTTGCCAGCATTTCTGCTGTTCCCTGTACACTGTGGCACAAGCCAGTGACATTAACATCTGTCTGCGTTTGCAGATAGCTGACCAGCATTGCCATAGGGTTTGTATAATTCAATACAATGGCATTCGGACAAAGCACCTCCACATCATGAATGATATCCAGCAGAACCGGTGCCGTACGCAAAAACCGAAAGATGCCAGATGGCCCGCGTGTATCTCCAACACAGATATCGACTCCATATTTCTTTGGAATTTCGATATCATGCCGCCAGACTTCAACACCTCCCTGCAAAATAGTAATTAATACACCGTCAGCATCCTTTAAAGCCTCTTTGCGATCAGTTGTCGCATGAACGACTGCAGGATACCTTCCTGCCTCCACAATGCGCATAACACCATCCTTGGCATATTTCAGACGTGTTTCGTTGATATCCATCAGCATGATTTCACAGTCTCTGAAAGCATCAAATGTCAGGATATCCCTTACCAGTCCTCTGGTAAAGTCAAGAGAACCGGCTCCAATAAATGCAAATTTCCTTTTCATAATCAGTTTCCTTTCTTTGTTTACTAAACATTTGTTTATTGTTTAGTTGATCACAACCCCAGTATACCGCAACATTTTCTATTTGTAAAGGCTTACAGGTTATATTTTTACTAAATTGTTTGCTTTTTTTCTAAATTTGTTCTATAATGTTTAGTAAACAGAGAGGAGATGGTTATATGTCAACACTTCGCGATGTCGCTAAGTTGGCTGGTGTATCCCTTGCCACTGCATCCCGTATCCTATCCAACGATGAATCCTTCAAAGCGACAGAGGCTACACGAAAAAAAATTGAAGATGCTGTCCGTGAACTGAACTACACCTTCAAAAGCAAAGCCAAGACCAGTAAATACAATATCGGCTGTATCATGGCAGTTACTTCAGAGAAATACGGTGATCCCTTTTTCAATTCTATTTTAGCATCCGCGGAGGAGGAAAGCACGAAATATGGGATGGCAATTTCTTCCATAAAAAATTACAATGAATTAAAAGATCCCGCTATTTTATCGGAAATGTGCAGACAGAATCTGGATGGACTGCTTTTAATGGAGGATTTGCCAAAGGATACCTTCGCAGCTTTAACAACATCCATTCCTTACATCGTAGGAATCGATCCATATTGCTGCGACTATAACAACGTCGGATTTGATCATATTGAGGCAACCTTCCAGGTGATGGATCATTTTCTAGCCTGCGGATGTCGCAGAATTGCCTATATCGGTGGCGGAGCGCCAAATACCAGCTTTTTAGATAGCAAGCGGATGATCGCATATCGTGAATCTCTGCGTAAAGCAGGAATTCCCTATGATCCCTCAATCGTAATTGATTGCGATTGGGATATTGAAAAATGTGTGCAGGAAACCGAACAGCTGATGCTGCAGGTGAATCGCCCAGACGCTATTTTTGCGGGAAGCGATACACTCGCATCCGTCATCCTTGGAAAGCTGTATGAAATGGATATTCGCTGTCCAAGAGATATTTCCATCATCGGTTTCAACAATCTTTCCACCACTGCACATATGATTCCACCGTTATCCACAGTGGATGTACCAACACACGAAATCGGAAAACGTTCGGTTCAGCGGCTGTATCAGCTGATTCACGAGCATGATGAGACGATACTCAATATCCTGTTACCAACAAAATTCATCGAACGAAACTCTACAGCACGAAAGGATATGAAAGAATGAACTATTATCTGGGAATAGACGGGGGAGGAACCAAGACAAAATTCATCATCTGTGATGCATTTGGCAGAGTACAGGCGCAAAGCATACAGCCCACCTGTCATTATCTGCAATGTGGATTGGATGGTGTCACCAAAGTTATGCAGGACGGCCTGTGTGACTGCCTGAGCAGCAGTACGATTAAGGTGGAACAAATCGCCGCTGCGTTTATCGCCTGTGCAGGATATCGGGATATAGAAAAGGACAGCCCCGCCATTGAAAAGGCTGTCAAAAAAGCTTATCCACAAATACCGCATATGCTAGGCAACGATATGGAAAACGCGCTGGCAGGATCCCTGGCTGGAGCTGCAGGAATCAATGTAATCGCAGGTACCGGTTCCATAGGACTTGGAAAAAATGAACAGGGGCAGCTGTGCAGAAGCGCAGGATGGCACCATATCTTCGGCGGTGATGAAGGCAGTGCCTACTGGATTGCCTGTCGGCTGATTCAGCATTTCACTAAACAAAGCGATGGCAGAGAACCAAAAACTGCATTATATGAAGCTGTGAAAACGCAATATCATCTACAAGAGGACAGTGATATCCTTACTACTTGTGTTGTGAATTGGAACTTTGACAGAACCAGAGTTGCCGCGATGTCACAGACGGTGTATACACTTGCAAAGCAAAATGATCCTGTCGCAATGAAAATTTTTCAGGAAGCCGCAAGAGAGCTTGCTGATATTTATCTGGCAATTTACCGACAGCTGCCCTTCACTTCCAAAAGCATCCCTGTTTCCTATAGCGGCGGTGTCTTCAAAAGCGGAAGCTATATTCTGGAGCCGTTAAAGGAATATTTGTCCATAGAACCGTCATTAACACTGACTGCGCCCATCCTTTCTCCCGATGCAGGCAGTATCATACTCGCAATGCAGCATGACAACCACTTGATTGATGAGAAAATCATTCAAAATTTACGCACCTTATAGCTGTTTTGCATCGTTTCTTCGTATAAAAGAACGTACATTGGAAGCCTTATGCTTCAATACATGTATACAAGCTGCGATATTCACATACAGAAACGCTGATACCTCCCCTGTTAAAGTCCGGTATCAGCGTTTTTGTTCAGTTATCATAGAAGATACTCATGTGTCACTTATTGGAAATAGACGTATACCTGCAGCCACCATTCATAAAAAACGCATTATCCTAAGAAAGTGTGCAGTCTGCATATATGCTCAAATAAGCTGTTTTGCTGATGAAGAAATAAATTCTCCTGCTTTTTTCTACATAAAATATGTCCTTTGCCAGACCCTGTGTATTTGAAATGCATCATCCAGCAATATCAAATCCGCATCATAGCCAGGCTCGATGGATCCTTTTTTCCAGCCATACAGCTTTGCAGGATTGTATGCCGCCATACGCACCGCACTTTCCACACTGCAACCGGTATATCTGCAAATATTGCGCAGGGCAGTATTCATTGCCAGCGTGCTTCCAGCAATTCGACCGGTTTCTTTTACCGTAGCTTTTCCATCCTGAATGACAATGTTCTTGCCGCTAAACGGATATTCTCCATCCGCTACCGCCTTATATGGATTGGCATCACTGATGAGTATGATACGATCATCCCCAAGCGCATGATAGGTTGCCTCTACGACATCCGGATGTACATGAAACCCATCCACAATCAGCTCGCACATCAAATTGGAAAGCAATGCACCTGTCACCACACCAGGATTACGGTGCTCATGCTGACTCATCGCATTATACAGATGCGTAATGCCCTTAGCACCATTACTTTGGGCCTGTTTCACCTGCTGTGCATTCGCCATACTGTGCCCGATATTCATGACAATGCCCTGCCTTGTCCCCTCCTTGATCATTCTTTGCGCATCAGGCAGCTCCGGTGCGATTGTCATTGAGGAAATATGTCCAGAGGCACTCAGAAACTGTCGGAATTCTTCACAATCCGGCAATCGCAGGAATTCTTCCTTCATAACAGCCTTCTGTTTCGGATTCAGATACGGCCCCTCCAGATGAATACCGAGAAAGGAATCCTTTACCAATGGATCCAGCAGCCGCAGCCGTTCCATCGTTGTTGCATGATTCTCCACAACCAGACTGGCCAGAAATCCGGTAACTCCCTCCGCATGCTCCAAAGCGATGATTTCCTCCATTGCCTGTGCAGGACACGTATTAAAATCGAAGCCGCCGATTCCATGCGTATGTGTATCCAGCAGCCCCGGTGCCAGATACAATCCCTCTGCATCGATAACCTGCTCGGCATGCGGAAGCTCACATTCCGAAGCGATATCCAAAATCGTGCCATCTTCGATCAGAACGGCTTCCTCCTTCACACACCGCTGTGCATGCACAAGCACCCGGGCATTTCTTATCATTGTCTTCATTTATGCTTTACCTTCTTTCATAAAGAACACGGGAATCTGCCATGCAGATCCCCGTCTCTGTTTATTCTTCCGCTTCCTTTTTATGCTGGGCAATGATGCCGTCCGCAATATTGGATGGTACCGGCTCATAACGATCAAAGCTCTGTGTATATACTCCACGTCCCTGTGTCATTGCACGAAGCTCGATTGGATATTTCTGAACCTCAGCCAGCGGTACCTGTGCTGTGATTTCCTGATAGCCGTCAACCATATCCATGCCCATGATTGCTCCACGGCGCTTATTGAAATCCCCGATAATCGTTCCGGTGAATTCATCCGGCACCTTAACGGTAACATTTACGATCGGTTCCAGCAGAATCGGCTTCGCTTCCGGAATACCTGCCTTGTAGGAAAGACGGGCAGCCAGCTTAAATGCCATCTCACTGGAATCGACATCATGATATTTTCCATCCAGCAGGGTTGCCTTGATATTGACTACCTTGTAGCCTGCCAATAAACCATGCTGCATACATTCACGAAGTCCTGTTTCCACTGCCGGGAAATACTGACGCGGCACTGCGCCTCCGAACACCTTTTCCTCAAATACCATTTCTTCTTCATCCGGATTCGGTGCAAACTCCACGAATACATGACCGAACTGTCCATGACCACCGGACTGTTTTTTATGTCTACCTTCACCTACCGCCGTTTTCCGAATCGTCTCGTGATATGGTACCTTCGGTGTCTCCAGACGTACCTCTACTTTATACTTGTTCTTCAGCTTATTCAATACAACATCAATATGCTGATCACCGATTCCATATAGAATCGTCTGCTTGGTTTCCTTGTTGTTTTCCAAACGCAGCGTAGGATCCTCTTCAACCATTCGTGCAAGGGCACTACTCATCTTATCCTCGTCATTTTTGGAATTCGGGAAGACAGCCATACCGAGCATCGGCTCTGAGAATTGGATAGGATCTACCAGATAATGCTTCCCCTTTTCACACAGGGTATCATTGGTCTGTGTAGCCTGCAGCTTGACAACAGCACCAATGTCACCGGTGAACAGCTTTCCAACTGCCGTCTGGTGTTTTCCCTTAACGATAAAGATGGTTGAAATTTTTTCCACCTGATCCTTGGTCGCATTATATACAACGGAATCACTGCTCATGACGCCGGTCAACACCTTGATATAGGAGATACGTCCGACAAACGGATCGACAACCGTCTTGAAAACCTGTGCACACAGCGTTTCCTTCTCATTTGTTTCCAGCATGACCGGTTCCTTGGTTTCGGAATCACTGACCATGATACTGCCTGCTTCTCCATATGTCGGGAAGTATTTCACAATCAGATCCATCAAACGCTCTGTTCCGACACTGTGCGTAGCACTTCCGCTGTATACCGGACGAATTTCTCCATTCCGTACACCCAGACGTACGCCTCTTGTCAGCTCTGCCTCACTGAATTCTTCTCCGCTGAAATATTTTTCCATCAGCTCATCATCACTCATGGCGATGGCCTCTGCAATCTGATTCTTATATTCGGCAACGATATCCGTCATATCCTCCGGAACCGGCTGCGCCTTGTTTGGATCCGCCAGCGGTCCTTCAAAATACCATGCCTTGTCACGCAGAATGTTTACGGAGCCGATGGTCTTTCCATTTTCCATGATTGGTACTTCAAACGGGATAACGCTCTTACCGAAGGTTTCCCGCAGAACAGAATATGCCTGATCAAAGGATGCATTTTCTTCATCCAGCTTATTCACAAAAAAGATTGTCGGAATGGCGCGCTTCTGTGCTGCCTCCCATGCCTTGATTGTCCCCGGCTGAACAGCATCCTTAGCATCTACAACAATCAGGGCACTGTCTCCAACCGCGATTCCCGCTTCCGCACCGCGAATAAAATCCGCATAGCCCGGTGTATCGATAAAGTTGATTTTGCAGTCTTTCCACTCGATCGGCACCAGCGATGCATACACGGATATACCGCGTCGTATTTCCTCCGGATCATAATCGATCAGTGAGCTTCCCTCACTGGTAACACCAAAACGATCACTCGCTTTGGTAAAATACAGCATGCTTTCCATAACTGCGGTTTTACCGACACCGCTGTGTCCCAGTACGACAACATTTCGTACCTCATGGCTCAGATAGTCTCTCATACAGGCTACCTCCTACTTCAGAATCGGCTTCAGCTGAGCCAGACAGTCTTCCCGCACATAGTGGATTGCTTTGTGACCTTCCTTGTCGATCAGATCCTTATCTGCACCGTTTGCCAGCAAATCCTCCACAAGTCCCACATATCCACCATACGCTGCACGCATCAATGCCGTACAGCCATTGTTATCACAGAGATTCACATCCGCATTGCGTTCTATCAGCATACGGATAACATCCTTTTTAAATGCTACACAGGCCTCCATTAGCGCACTTCTGCCAACCTCATCCTGCGCATTGATTTCAGCACCGGCATCCAGCAGCACCTCAACACAGCGATCATGTCCCAGAAAAGCTGCACGCATCAGCGCTGTTCTGCCGCGATCATCTGACCTATTCACATCCGCACCGGCTTCAATCAGCTTCTTGCAGATGGTTTTATTTCCTTTTTTCGCTGCCCCCATAATGGCAGTCTTTCCTTTATTATCTTCCAGATTTACCTCTGCACCATTATCCAGCAGCACTCGTACGATATCCTTGTAATCACGCTTGGCAGCACGCATCAGACCCGTTCTTCCATCACCGTTCTGATAGTTGATGTCAGCACCCTTCTTGATTTCCGCACATACCGTTGCAAAATCACCGTTTGCACATGCATCCCAGAATGCTTTGTTGAATTTCTGATCCATTTTAATTCCTCCTTTAGTTTATACTGAATCATCTGAATAAAAAAACGGACGCAAAGCAATCGCACTTTACATCCATTCTAAGGCCGCGAAGAAACTACGTACATCTTCATCAGGTACGTCAGGGAATGCTCTGTCTGTGTCAGGTTTTTTCATGATTCTGTTTGCTGTCACAAAACACACGCCCCTTTCTTTCATCACTTCTAGTATAGTTATATTGTATCTTATTTTATGATTTTTGCAAGCGATTTCATGTATATTTTACCGTTTTTTTCGTTTCGTGAAAAATGAAAAATTTTCATAGATTTTTCCATTCCCGCCTGTCGAAAAGCAAAGCCCATTGACAGCAGAGACGTGCAGTTGTAAAATATGTAAATCACAT
>NZ_JANGCA010000039.1:0-44535 GCF_024463855.1 Clostridium sp. DFI.1.208
CATAGATATAAAAAAGGATATATGAAAGACTAAATGCAATTGTAAGTGTAAATTCAACTAGATTGTTGTGTAAGAGTCTTTTCTACTTAGCTACTTTGAAAGTGGAATTTAACTTTTCACTTCAGCTAAGTAATGAAAATGCACTCTGAGGTTGCATTTTTCATTTATATCTGATATGATGTACAGGCTTATAAGGGAGTAGTTAGCTCACATTTGAGTAGTTAGGTCAACATAATGATTCACAGTGAATCTGGCTTAAGTATTAAATAACGAGACTTATGCGTGTGTTTTTCACGTATGAGTCTCTTTTTCATTCAGGAGGATAAGGATATGAGTTTATTTTCTATTTTCATGATCGGTATCGGGCTGAGCATGGACGCATTTGCGGTCAGCGTCGCAAGAGGTATGACAATGAAGAAAGAGGAGCTTCTGCGCTATGCACTCACACTCGGCTTCTTCTTTGGCATATTTCAGGCTGTTATGCCACTGATTGGCTGGTGGGCAGGCAGCTGTTTTCAGGAATTCATCGCTTCCATTGACCACTGGATTGCATTTGGCTTATTGGCTATCATCGGGAGCAATATGATACGGGAATCCTTTCGCGGTGAGGAAGAGGCCTGTGATGATAAATCACTGACATTAAAAACTATTCTGATTCTGGCCGTTGCGACTAGCATTGATGCTCTTGCAGTCGGTATCAGCTTTGCATTTTTACAGGTACATATCTGGACTGCGATCGTCATCATCGGACTGACTACCTTTGTTCTCAGCTTCCTTGCGGTCTATCTGGGAAATCGTCTCGGCAATCTCCTGGAGAAATATGCCGGCATTCTGGGAGGCATCATTCTGATATTGATTGGAACAAAAATCCTTCTGGAGCATCTGCTTGGGTAGAATTCCCTGCCGATGCCCCTTTTTCTTTGATTTTATGATAAAATAGTACGTACATGAAGGGAGGAATGTGTATGAAGCAGCCACTGGCGTTTCGGATGCGACCGCAGCATTTGGATGATATTATCGGACAGCAGCACCTGATTGGTGAAGGCAAGGTTCTTCGCAGGTGTGTTCTTGAAAAACGCTTATTCTCCATGATTTTCTACGGACCACCAGGCACCGGAAAAACAACGCTCGCCATGGTGCTTGCAAATGAGCTGGAGCTGCCGTTTCGGATGTTTAATGCAGTTACCGGAAATAAGAAAGATCTGGAAACCATTTTTCAGGAAGCAAAATTTTATGAAGGTCTTATCGTAATTATTGATGAGGTGCATCGGTTAAATAAGGATAAGCAGGACCTTCTCCTTCCTCATGTCGAAAACGGCAATATTACACTGATTGGCGCAACAACCAGCAATCCGCTTCATGCCATCAATCCAGCCATCCGTTCCCGCTGTCATCTGTTTGAAATCAAGCAGGCACAGCAAGCGGATATCGAGCAGGCACTGATGAAAGCCATTCATCATCCTGACGGTCTTAATGACAGTGTTCAGATTGAGGAGGAAGCACTGCATATCATAGCACGGCACAGCAATGGAGATATTCGTTACTCCCTCAATATTCTTGAAATATGTGCACTCGCAAGTGACGGTATCATCACACAGGAGCTTGTTTCTCAATATTCCCAATTTCCAAATATGAGCATGGACAGCGATGGAGACGGCTATTATGATGTTTTAAGCGGTTTTCAGAAATCCATTCGCGGCAGTGATGTAGACGCTGCCCTGTATTACCTGGGCATCATGATTGAAGCAAATGATATGGACAGTATCGAGCGAAGACTGCTTGTGACCGCCTATGAAGATATCGGTCTGGGAAATCCTGCTGCGGTGGCACGGTGCGCAACAGCGATTGATGCTGCAAAGCGAGTCGGCTTTCCTGAGGCGCGCATCATCCTGTCGGCCGCTGTTATCGATCTGACCTTATCTCCGAAATCAAAAAGTGCAGAGCATGCAATCGATGCCGCTATGAGCACCCTTCGCCATACCTCCTACAGTGTGCCGGATTATCTGCGATTCACACCGGTTAATATGGATGAGGATGAAACATATGATTATGAACGCAGTGATCTCTGGAATCGTATCCAGTATCTGCCGGACAGGCTGAAACATAAGCGTTTCTATGAACCGGAGCTGACATCCTCCTATGAAAAGATACTGGCGCAAAATCTGGAGAAGCTGAGAAAGGTCCCAAGATCCAGCAATCTGAAGGCATTAAAAAAACAAAGTAGCCGATAATAGGTAGCGCATATAAAATACATATAAACGAAGCCAGCAGGTACTTTGTTATTACCTTCTGCTTGAGATAAGGAAGTTCAGGCTCTATTGTTTGATACAATCGCTTGCGCTTCCTTTTTTATCTGTATATCATCGGAAGTCTTTACATAATAGGAATGCTTTCACACCGCTTAATTCAAAAAAACGACCTCAATACGTCTTGCTGCTTCACCCATACGCTCCTGCAGTCCCATATTCACGAAATGCAATGCTTTTTGAGGATACTACGGTATGTGAAAGCAAAATAAAAACGATATAATCCCTGTTATATCGCAGTCGCATTCTTTCCCTCAATAACCATCAATACTAATCGAAATACTTTAAATAATGCTTCAGATCGCTGTGACTCTCAAATCCATGCTGGCTCAGCAGCTTGAAAAGATTTTTTCTTCTGATGTTCGCAGTCATACGAAGACCGCGATATCCGTTTTTCCGTACTCTGGTCTCAAACACATCATAAATCTGACGTACTTCCTCGTTGTCCGCATAATCATCACTAACTACCAGAGCAACAATATTAACCAGCTTATCTGAATACAGTGTTTCATAAGGTGAGCCGTGAATATAACCGATGACTCTACCTTCATCCTCCGCAACTGTGATAAAGTCACTTCCTGTTTCCAGGATGGAGATGATGCGTTCATACACCTTGTCCTCATCATAGGAATACCCCAGCTTCTCATTCAGTGCATGGATGTCCTTATAATCCTCCGGCTTGATTCTTCTAAACTCCATAGCAATACTCCTTTCCATTTCAGCTTTAGTCTATCATAGAATTGCTGTGATTGTAACAGTTTCTTATACAATTCTTGCCGCATTTTTCTCCTTTATACCTTGATGTATAATTTTTTATCCACTGGGGATGCTGTAAGTGTTGAAGCGTGCACATGCAGTTTATGATGACAACAGCTACTATATGAAAGAAAGGCAGATGATATGACATGGTACTTTTAATATTCGCCGCCGCAGGGATACTTTTACTGTTTTATTTGTTTACAAGAAAAAGCGAACAGCCGGTTCAGAAGGTAAATATTCAGGCAGACATACAGCATGATGAAGAAGCAGAGATATTTCTGGCTGGCGGGTGCTTCTGGGGTGTACAGAAATTCCTATCCTCCCTTGAAGGCGTCCGCTTTACGGAGTGTGGTTATGCGAACGGAACGACTGATAATCCAACCTATGAGGATGTCTGTACGAATGATACAGGCTTTGCAGAGTGCGTACATGTCCTATATGATAGAAACGCACTTTCGCTGGAGAAGCTTTTGAGCCAGTTTTACACCATCATCGATCCAGTATCCGTGAATCGTCAGGGAAACGATATCGGCTCTCAATATCGCACCGGTATTTATTATACAAATCCCAGAGACGCAGAGATCATACAGCAATCCTTAGATAAGCTCCAACGATCCTATGATCAGCCGCTTGCTATAGAGCATCAGTCTCTGGAGAATTTCTATTCCGCAGAGACCTGTCATCAGGATTATCTGGATAAGCATCCGGATGGTTATTGTCATATACCCGCCTGGAAATTTGAAAAGAAAGAAGCAGCAGAGCCCCACCGTTTCCCGGTGCCTGATAAGCAGGAGCTGAAGCAGAGACTGAGTGCAGAGCAATTTGCAGTAACACAGGAAAATGCGACAGAGCGACCTTATCGAAATGCCTACTGGGATACCTTTGATAAAGGAATTTATGTCGATATCGTCAGTGGAGAACCGCTATTTGTTTCTACGGATAAGTTCGTTTCCGGTTGCGGATGGCCGAGCTTTACGAGGCCGATTCATAGTAATTTGATTAAAGAAAAAAGTGATATAAGTGGAGGTATGCGTCGAACAGAGGTGCGCAGTACGCATTCCGATGCCCATTTGGGACATGTGTTTGATGATGGCCCGCAGCACTGCGGCGGGATGCGCTATTGTATCAACAGTGCGGCATTGAAGTTTATTCCCATCTATGAGATGGAGGAAAAGGGCTATGGTGATTATCTGGCGCTTTTACAGCAGGAAAACCAGCAGACTACTGAATGAAGTATGCGATTTAACGCATGATGCAAAAAAAATATGAGAGTATGCTGATTTTCAAATTTAGAAAAAGGTAATTCTAGGCTGTCGTATCAGCCACTATTAGAATTACCCTTTTTATAATATTCGAGAGTGAAGCAGAGCCTGTTTCATGTTCTTTTTCTATATGTATGTTCATGTACCTGTTCGTTTTTTCATTATCTCTTTTCTACCAGTGTTGTTCCTTATACCTTTGCGGTACTCAGGGGAGGAGTAATATGGAAGTAAAAGCTCCCTTTTATTCGTATAAAAATGAAGAGCTAAAATGTATTTATCATGGATGCTTATCCCTATACTAAGTCTTCAGCAGCACCTATGATTTAAATAATGCCTGTAAAGGCTCCTAAAAATGCCAGTATAATATAGATAATGATCAGATGCGTTGCCTTTGCATGTTTTTTTACCATCAGAATCCAAGTCACAATCAGCAGCAGCAAAGGCAGTACAGATGGGAATACACCATCCAAAAATCCCTGTACAGTTACATCCTTTACTATGGTGATATTTACACTCAATGCCACAAAGCTGGCACCTATTGCACCCGTTACAATCAGACCAAGGATAGAGAATGCCTCCTGTATCCGTTTCGCATTTTTCCCCAGAAACATATTGACCGATTCAATTCCTAACCTGTACCCTCTAAAATATACAATATAAGAGAATGCAACAATCAGAGGAAACATGGTAAATATGTAGAACAGAGGACCTACAATACTTCCATCAGCTGCAAGAGAGATACCAATACTCAAGAAAATCGGACACATCAATCCCTGGAAAAAGCTATCTCCTATTCCTGATAGCGGTCCCATAAGACCAACCTTCACACCATTAATCATACCATCATCAATCTCTGCACCATTGGCACGATTCTCCTCAAGTGCCGCAACAATACCGGGTACCACACTGCCTAGAATCGGCTCAACATTATAGAAAACACTATGTCGCTTTAATGCCTTTATTTCCTCTTCCTTATCGTCTCCATACAATTCCTTTATGATTGGCAGCATACTATGCAGGAAGCCAAATGCCTCCATACGTTCAAAGCCAAGAGATGTAAGATGGAAAAATGACCAGTTTAAATAACTCTTCATCAATGTTGATTTCTTTAATTTCTTCTGTTCCATTAGAATTCAACCTCCATATCGTCTTCCTCCTGATCAGCAGGAGTACTTCTGCCTAGAAGCTTGTATGCGATTACCGCAAAAATCACAGCAATTACAGCCACAGCAACCATACTTAGTTCAAAATAGGTTATGAGAATAAAGCCTGTCAGGAAATATACCCAGTATGTTCCATCCTTAATTAACAAGCTGGTAATCATTGTGATACCAACAGCTGGTAATACGCCACCTACAATTTCCAGTGCATGAATGGTCCAAGCCGGTGCAGCATTCGTCAGATTGATTACATAGTCTGCACCAAAGTACAAAACGAGAAATCCCGGAACAAAACGAAGCAGGAAGGTAGTTAATTGTGCACCAAAGACATGATATTTAATAACACCCTTATAATCACCTTTTTCTGCAGCTTTCACAGCCATATTGCCCCAGAACACATTACAGAATTCCATACCATTCCAGATTAGTATACCAACGATTCCTAAGGTTGTGGCAAGTGCTATAGAAACATTGGCATCTCCACCTGATACTACTCCGAGTGCTACAGCAGGATAAGCAACAACTGCGATATCTGTTTGAATGGATCCACCAACAGACATTGTGGCAAGATATACTGTCTGAACAGCTGCTCCCACAGTGACACCTGTTGAAACATCCCCAAGAATAATTCCAACGATCAATCCGGAAGCCAGCGGCTTACTTAAAACATAATATCCTCCAAAATCCCCCATAAGAACTGGTACACACTCTGCTGCTAAATAACTGAACAGAGCAATCAGTACTGCCTGTAATATACTCACACGACTCACTCCTCTCCTATGTTTTTATTTATGATGTACGGTTTTCCAATCAACTGCCTGTGTAGAAGGAATATTCTGGAATACGATTTCTTTACCTTTTTCAGAAAGATAATCGCACGCCTGTATTTCTTCATCATTTAATGCTGTAAACTGAGCTAGAAGGGTTCTGCCTTCTTCCTGTGATACCGGTCCGAGAGTGATTTTATTACCTACATTTACACCGCCTTTCTCCAGCTTCTCGAACACAATAGGTGATCTGGCTATCAGAATATAATTTCGTTCACTCTCTGATGCCTGCTTCGCCTTGATCAATGCCTGCTCAACGGTATAAATATAAACTTTCATTCCCACTGCAGCATTTTTGTAAATCTGACGCATTGTTGGATCATTCGATATTTCATCATCCACCAGCAGAATACCGTTGTTCTGGAAAATCTTGCTCCACATGGTAACTGTTTGGCCATGTATTGCCCGATCATCCACTCTTGTAAAAACAAATGACATACGTTCAGCCTCCTTTTTTTGTACTAACCTTAATCAAATTATTACATACAATTATTTTATTGTCTATACAAAAATAGAAATTTATTAAATTTGTTATGCTATAAAAAAAGGTACTATCAATTTTAAAATTTTTTATTTTGCTGATTTTTAGACATTCTTCTTCATTGTCCTAGAACATAAAGAAAATAAAATATTATAAAACTACGTTTTTTCGGAAATCTATAAAAAAATAGCATACAATCCTCTGCTTTGTATATATAAAGGCAATAAAAACACCTAGGTTGACAATAAAATCAGAGCATGATAATAATGAAATTAGAAATGATTGGAGGTCATATTATGAATTATGATTTTGGAAAAGCATCCACTATCCCATCTGTATTCGATGACGAAACAAGAGAATTGCAGGTACCACCGGATACTGTGATTGAGGAAATCGCAATCCGCAGAATGAAGGATATGCGTGAATTATTCCGTAATTCTGAAAATTATGATGATGATTATCCTCTGTATTACATGTATAACGGTATCTACCGCAGCGCCCACAAAGAGATTTTTAAGAGTCAGCATATCCGTTATGAATATACCATTCTGATGCCACAGACGATTCATAAAGAAATGATGAAAGCTCACGGTCATATTCATGGCGTGCATCCGATTAAGAAAACAAGACACATTGAAGCATATGAGGTTCTTCAGGGTACAGGATTTTTTGAATTATTTGCCTATGAAGAAAACAGTATTCAGGTCATTATGTTAAATGTGAAGCCTGGGGATTATCTGATCATTCCTAGCGGTTATTACCATTTATCCATCAATACGGGAAAAGATCCGTTTATATTTGGTGATCTGATTATTGAAGATGCCAATAGTGAATATGGACATCTGAAGGAAATGAAAGGTGCTCCGGTCTATGTTATGGAAGGTGCCTCAGGATTGCCGGAATTCGTATTGAATAAACAGTATCATGAACATGAAATCAGAATAACGCAATTGAATGCAGAAGAGGTCCCTTGGGAAAATCCAGTTGATCCAATCCCTTTATATGCACATTTCATTTCGGATCCGGATGCATTCAGCTTCCTAAAATAACACAATGAAAGAAACCTGCAGTAAAAGAAAGAGAAATCCAGTCGCGATTTCTCTTTTTTTTCATTCCTATCGTATTTGACACTTCAGCTTCTCCAGTAACGGATCAAGCAAATGTTCATCTTCTTTCCGCATTCCATACTCTCCCATCCGGATATGCGGTTTATAGCTGCCATGAAAATCACTGCCGCCACTAATCAGCAAATGCTTTTGTAATGCATATTCCTTAAAATAGTTCTGCTGATCCATGGTGTGATAGGTTGTAAATACCTCAATGCCATCCAGCCCCATGGAACAAATTTCATTCAGCAAAGCATCCTTCTTGAAAAAAGCAACACCGGGATGGGCAAGGACTGCAATTCCTTTATACTCATGTATCAATTGTATTACATCCTCTGCCTGCGGATATGGTACAGGAACAAACGCCTCTTTCCCATAAGAACAGAAATCCCAGTAGAAATTGACGACTGCATTATCCGCCCTCTTACCACCTTCATAATAATCCTGCAGCTGCTGCAGATTCTCTCTTTGCGCATGAGCTAAAAACGTTCCATAAATAACCTGAAAAGGATTTTCCTTTCTGCACCTTTCCATAAGCGTATCAACCTGCATATCAACATGGTACAGCTCCTCAAGACGCTGTGCCTTGCTTTTGAGAGCCGCAAATTCCAGTTCATTTATTCTTTCATGAAGATGTTCGAATACCGGGGTATGATATTGCTGCTGAAAACCGATGATATGCGTTTCATATCCATGAAACAGAGAATCAAATTCAATCGCAGGTAACACATCGATTCCCTGTTTTTTTCCTTCCCGATACATTACATCAATTCCCTGCATACAATTATGATCACAAAGAGCAACCGTATCCAGTTCTGCTTTCTTTGCAAGTTCAATTAATGCAGTGCATTCATGCTCTCCATCGATACTCCAGATAGAATGCATATGAAGATCCTTGCTTACACGATTAGAATTCCGCATCTTCATCAGCTTCATCTACATTTGAGAGCTGCAATTCCATAATGCTTTCTCTTCCCTTTGCGATACAATGCTTACACAATGCATCCAGATCCATAAAGTTTCTGGATATATATGCTTCCAGTACCATGATGAGATTACAGCCGGAAATAATATGAAGCGCATGTTTTCCCTGCGCCTGTAGTATCTGAGCCTGATTTGCAGGAGATCCTCCCGGTATGTCACAAAATATCAAAATACCGTCACCTTGATCCAGCTCATCACATTTCAAGGATAATTTTTTATGAAAATCTGCCGGATCGTCCTTCTCCTGTAAACATAAAGCATCCAGAAAATCACTTTCGTCATTGAAAAAACAATACGTTTCTTTTAGTCCCTGAGCCAGAGGTCCATGTGAAATCAAAAGTATTCCTATCATTATAATTTCCTCCTTTTCTACATCATACCTTGAATTTTTCCTGCAGTCAATAATTTGTTTATACATATAAAAAATAATGCATACACTAATACTTTTGTATAGACAATATATTTTTTCAATGCTATAATGCAATTGTAAAGATCCCATGATATAAGCAATATTGGATCAGAAAGGATAGGATATCATATGAAGTATTTAACATCAGCATCTAATTACGAAAAGCACCCCACCACTGTCATACAGGGGCATGACAATCAAGCCGTACAAGGTTATGAGGACATATGTAAATGGATCAAAACCAAAATGACCAAAGAACGCAACATTGTTTGTGTCGATTGCTATATTGGCGTAGATCAGGAGGAACTGCTGGAAGGTTTATGTAAATATCTGACTTTTGATAAAATTATTCGCAGTGACACGATTTTCTATGATAATGATAAGATCTATGAGCTTTTAAAGCGTAACATTACCGATGACCGTGTATATGGAATTGCTTATTATGGAAAGTGGATGGATTTAGTAGATCCGCAAAGACTGGCAAATGCCCGTGAGGAAGCAGATACAGCCACTGGAAATGTTTTGATTCTTGGTACTGCTGCAGACTATATCACAAAGAGTGATATTCTTGTTCTTGCGGATATGACAATCTGGGAAATTCAGATGCGCTACCGTCATGAACATCTGCCAAACTTCCATACAGATAATGCAGATGAAGACATGATACGAAAATTCAAACGTGGATATTTCATTGACTGGAGAATAGGTAATGTACACAAGCAAAGCCTATATGATAAATTTGACTTCTATCTGGATACTGTAAAGCATAATGATCCGCGCATGATCGACAGAGAAGCATTTGAGGATGGTCTAACACAGCTTTTACAGCAGCCGTTTCGAACAGTACCGTTCTTCGATGAAGGACTCTGGGGCGGTCAGTGGATGAAGGAAGTTTGTGATGTGGAGGATAAAGACAGAATCAATTACGCATGGAGTTATAATCTATTGTTCCAGGAAAATGAGGTAAACATCACATTTAAAGATATTTCAGTAAATATTCCAGGCTATACTTTGATGCAGCGTTTTCCAAAGCAGCTGATTGGTGAAAAAGGCTTTGCCAGATTTGGTGCAGAGTATCCGATCCGGTATGATTTCCTGGATACGATGGAAGGTGGAAACCTATCCCTGCAGGTACATCCAAACCAGCAATATATGGTGCAAAATTTTGCGATGCCTTTTACACAGGATGAAAGCTATTACTATCTTGATTGTGCAAGTGATGAAGAAACTTACATATATCTCGGTTTGACTGATGAAGCTAACCGTGAAGAGATGGAACGTGATCTCAGACTGGCATCTGAAGGAAAAATTGATTTTCCAGCTGAAAAATACGCAAATAAACTGCCAGCTAAAAAACATGATCACTTCAGCATACCGGCAGGTACAGTACATTGTTCCGGAGCTAATACAATGGTCTTAGAAATTTCCTCCTCACCTTGTATTTTCACTTTTAAATTATGGGATTGGGGAAGAATTGGTTTAGATGGACTTCCAAGACCTGTTCATATTGATCATGGTATGAAGAACATACAATGGGATAAGCATACCGGCTGGATTAAAGAAAAATGTGCTTTTGATCCGGTATTGATAGAAGAAGACAATGTTCATAAAGAAGAACGTACGGGATTGTGTGAACTTCAATTTCTGGAATGCAGAAGAATCTGGATGACTGGAAAAACAACGCATTGCACAGATGGAGAAACCAATGCTCTGAATTTAATCAGCGGTAAGGAAGCTCTCATCGAGAGTCCGGAAGGACAATTTGCGCCATTCATCATTCATTTCGCGGAAAGCGTATGTATCCCTGCAACCATAAGGTCTTATACGATTACACCATACGGAGAAAGTGAAGGAAAAGAAGTCGCTATCATGAAAACATTTGTCCGCTTCTAATATGAAACGACTATATCGTATTAAGCCGATTGGTCATTACCGGATATGGGGAAGTGATACACTGGGAGACCAATTCCATCTCACAAATACCAGATCCATAGGTGAAATAAGCTGTGCCAGTGCGAATTCCTCATGTGATTGCGAGATATATGAGGAAGCGTATACCTTATCTGATTTTTATAAGAGCCATCCTGAATATTTTCATCTGTCATGTAAAGAATTTCCTTTGCGTATAAATATAATAGCAGCAAATGAGGATTTATCTATTCAGGTGCATCCTGATAAAACATCCACAACAGATGCTCAGCCGGAAGCCTGGTATGTCATTCACAGTGATGGCTCCCGGTTATGCCTGGGACACAACTGGCAAAAGAAACAGGATTTTCTGGATGCGGTTGCACATCATAAGCTTCTTAATGGAGTTCGCTATCTTCCCTGTGCCAGCTATGACTATTTCTATTTACGGCCAGGAACCGTTCATGCGGTAGGTAAGGGATCTCTGATATACGAACTCACATGTCAATCTGATATTACATATCGGCTTTATGATTATGAACGAACAGATGAATCAGGACACAAGCGACCCCTGCATATAGAACAGGCTGCGAAGTATATATACTATCCGCAAGTATTGAAACAGAGCACACCTATACAATTGATACAAAGCAGAGATTGTATACAGACAGTATACCAAAATGATCCTGGCATCTTTATGTTAAAGAAGATAGAGCTGCATGGAGATACCACGATACACCATAAGGATTTCCACCTCCTAACGGTAATTAAAGGAAACGGCACGATTAACGACGAGCATATAAACACCTGGGATACACTTCTTCAGATCGCTGACACAAAACTTCATTTATGTGGTGATATGACAATCATGGCAGCGAGCTTCAAAGAAGCAAAGACTCCCTGCATAGCTACATAACTCTATGTATGCTGTGTGCTGCATAACAATAGCGAAAGCCAGTTCTATAGCTTATCTGTAAATAGCAAAAGCCTTATCCGAACTATTTGCTTAATACTAAGCTGTATTTGCAGTTCTCCTGTCAATAAAACATATATATAATGTATAAACCATTTTGGAACTTACCTTACAAAATAAAACCCTGAGGTTATAGAGGACATAATATCCATAACTTACAGGGTTTTTATCTTATTCTTTACAGCAGAGATGCCGCTTCTTCATCCACAATCAGAGTAAAACGAGGATGTAATGTCAGAATGGAGGCTGACACATCCTGATCAACCACCTGTTCCAACCGTGTTTTGATACTGCCTGCTTTTTTTACTCCGCTGGGAATCATGATGATGTATCGGGCACGCATAACATCGCAGTCATCATGCTCAGCTAAAGTCATTTTATCAGGCGTTGTAAGCAACTATTTCTTATCCTCACATTGCCTTTCACATTTCTCTTGTCATTTTTCTCGCCCGAACAATAAGAAAGCTTGGTTTAATAAACTCTTTTATCATACCCGGACATTCATGCAGCGCATGTTCATCCGGCAGCGTTTCCACCATATCTTCTACAAAAAAGCCAGTATGTGCAAGCGTAGTGATGATGGTTCCCATCCTGCGATGATAGTTTTCCACATTGTCGACATACCAGAAGCCGCTTCTCTTTCCTTCCCTTCCATAATCAGAAAAGGTATAGGAAATACAATCTCCATGCTCATCGTGATTATAATGCCCCTTTCCGTCATAGGTAGCCGTTATAATTGGATGTTCCTGTGAAAACAGAAGGATGCCACCCGGTCGTAACAGCTTATAAATATCATGCACCAGGGCAGGGAAATCTTCAGCATAATGAAAGGCTAGAGAGCTGTACACAAGATCATAGGTACTGTTTAAGGAGCCAAGCTCTGCCATATCCATTCGCATATATGTAATTACAGGATGCGCATAGTTTTTTCTTGCTTCTTCCAGCATTTTTTCTGAGATATCGATTCCGGTAACATGTACGGCGCCGTTTTCTGCAAAATGAAGACAGTTATGCCCATAACCACATCCAATATCCAGTATTGCTTTACCTTTACTATCCGGCATCAGCTTCTGCATCTCCGGCTGCTCCATAAAATCATTATAGTTTTTCCTATGCAGACGTAAATCCATATATGCAGAAAAAAATTCGTCATTATCAAAAATATTCTGTGTCATTTTATATTTCTCCTTTTTCTATCCTGTATTATACCAAGGGATCGTATGGCTTGTTTTTTAAAAATACCGTTTTTTTCTGCATATGTCTGAACAAACGCTTCACTTTTTTCACAGGTAAAGGCAGACATGCAAAGAAGCAGCTTCCATAATATCAAGGAGTCTTCCTTCCATTTTTCAGCCAATTGCAAAAGTATATCACAATTTTGTGGAGAAGCGATATCCGGGTGATAAAAGGCCATAAACCCCATAGCGTCCAAAGCCTCACTCACTCTTGCTTTATCGTCACCTTCTATAACGGCTACTAAAACTGAGGCTGTACATGAATTCATTTTCCCCATACAGCGCGCTATTATATCTCGCGGAAGTGGATAGGATTTTTTTGCGGATACTGTCTCGGGAACTGTTTTATACTGGTTTGTCCCTATCCTTCCCAGATACAAAGCCATTTTTTCAGCTGTTCTTTGATCACCTGTCTCAAGCGTTTCACAAATTGCTATCCGCGTGTATAAGCACTGCTCCTTTTCCAGCTGCTGAAGAAGCTCATCAGCAGCCTGCTCCACATCTTTTTTCAGGCTGATTGCTGCGGCACTTCTGATCCATGCTGCTTCATGTGATAGCAGAAGTATGCGCTTCTTCACTTCCAAAGATGATAGCTCTTCTATATCGTCCGATGATGCTTTTCCACGCTTTCGCAATTGCTCCTCTGTACTTTTCATACACATGCCCCCTTCGGCAAAAAGACACTGTACAGTGTCTTTCAGCCTATTTGTTTTTATACTTTTTTGAAGTTTCCGTACTTACAACCGTATAAGTAAACATTTTATAGTTGTAAATGGTTTTTGTATATTCGATTGGGTTATTATTCAAATCATAAGCTGTATTATAAACAATCAGTGCAGGGCCAGACTTTGCCTGCAACAGAATATGTGCATCTTCTCCGCGAATGCTGTCTGCACGAATATCATCTCTTGCCCATGATAAATCCAGATGATAATGCTCATAGAAAACATCATATAAAGAAAAGCTTTCAAAGTTGAACATCTCAAGACCCGGACAGTATAATGCATTGATATGTGCATATTCAACAGCGATTGCTTCATCATTCGCATAACGGATTCTATGCAGAAAATAGACTTCATCCGTTTCCTTCAGATTCATTGCCTCACGTATATGCTCATCCGGTTTTATCCTTTCCAGATGCAGCACCTTGCTATGGCATTTCAGTCCTTTTCGTTCCATGAGTTCTGTAACACCCAGAATCTCCTTACTTCTTTGAATCATCAAATCCATTACAAATGCACCCCGGCCACGATCAATGCGTACCACGCCCTGCTGCTCCAGCTTTTGCAGGGCATGTCGGATAGTCATTCTGCTCGCACCAAAGCGCTCCTGCAGTTCCCTCTCAACAGGCAGCTTATCTCCCTGCTTATATATTTCCTGTCGTATTTCTTGATGAATAGCATCTGCAATTTCCAAATATTTTGGCTTACTCTCTTTCATTTACCTCACCTCATTGTATGTTAATCCTATTATAACAAATAAATCAGTATTTGTATGTACCTTACAGGATAATATATCTTGAGTAGAGATTGTCTATACAAAATATTATTCATAGGATATATTCCTTTATTTCCTGACAGTAAAGACGTCATACTCATTCTACTGTATAGAAAAAGGCCCATCACACATCGATTGGACCTATAGAAGCCTCTTGCACATCACATTGCAAGAACCATATTCCACTTTTCTTCGATAACAGGGATCCCGTTCTTCCTATTCTCCTCCATCGCTTGCCACTCTGGTTCACCCGGATATAAAACAGGCCTTGTCACATCGATCGGCTTGGATGCCTTGATATAATCGATGATACCATCCACAATGGCATCGGTCTGCTCCTCAGTATTTGCCTTCGATGGATCTATGGCAATCATAATCTGAGAAAGTCCTATCTCATCTTCAAAGGTCCCGATTGTATGCACCGCATTCCCGTATGTCAGCACACTTGCTATCATATCCAGTGCAATCGAAATCCCGCTCCCCTTCCAGAAGCCCATAGGAAGCACTCTTTTTGTTTTGTATATTTCACCTGGATCCCTTGTCATCTGTCCATTGGAATCATATCCGCCAGGCACCGGAAGCTGCAAGCCCTTCAGCCTGTAATCTTCAATCTTTCCATAAGAGAACTGAGACATCGCGCAATCGATTACAACGTGTTGTCCATTGCTGCGCGGAATTGCAAAAACCAGTGGATTATTTCCTATTCTCTGATCCTCACCACCCCATGCAGGCATGTTCGGCTTTGTATTTGACCAGCAGATACCAATACACCCCGCATCCGCTGCCTGAAATCCATAGCTCCCACCGCGCATCCAGTGATTGTTATTGGCCAGGGCCACCATACCGATACCATGCTGCTTTGCCAGCTCACAGGCTCTTTCCATAGCCAGTCTGGCATTCAGTGGGCCAAAGCCGCGATGTCCGTTCCAGCGTTCATAGGCTCCAAGCTCCAGCTCACATGTCGCTTTGCTATCCGGATCTATTTCTCCCTTTTCCAAATACTCCACAACCTTTGGAAAACGATTCAACCCATGCGAATAGACTCCTGCCAGACTATTCTGTGCAAAGATTGCCGCAGCAGCCTCTGCTCTGTCCTCCTGAAACCCTTTCTTCATTAAAACACGTTTGAATTCCTGCAGCATTGTATCATAGCTTACGCGCATAATAGGTTCATTCCTCCTCACGATATTTTTAATTGCTTCCTAGTTTCCATCTGACAATGGTTCTATGTATTCGCTCTATGTTCTCACATATTCATACCTGAGCACGGTTGTCAGTCTATAACGATTTTCTTTAGCTGATCTCCCTCATTTTTATAAAAATCCTTAAGGATCCGCAAATCTGTCCCCAGTGCAAAATCACGAACGCCAAGCTCATAATAATAGGCAGCATCCGCTGCACTCCGTATTTCTACACGGATGCGTTTTCCATATCGAAGTGCTGTTTCGATTACATATTTTTCAACCTCCTTGACCTCATCCAGATGTGCGCTTTTATCAAAACCGGAATTCATGGAGAAATCAGCAGGACCGAACTGCAGGAAATCGACCTCCTTCACCTGACAAATCTCTTCCAGATTCTGTACAGCCTCAACCTTTTCTATCATAAAGCCCTTAACGATATCACAAACATCCCGTGCGTAATCCATCTGACTGGACAGATTAGCATTGCGTATCCAGCGTCTGTTCACAAAGCCAAGAGCACCTCCCTCCGGTGTAGCCGGTGTAATTTGCCGTATGGTCTCCCTCACCTCTGCAGCTGTTGTATGATCGGTGAAAAGGATGCCATCAAAACCGGATGCCATCGCCTTTTGCGCCACATAAATACGATTGTGATAGTCCGGTTTGATAATCATGGAAATATTGTGAAGCTCTGCTGCGCGTGCCATGTTCTCCAGGTCGTAATGGTCAAAGGGGGCATATTCCGCCAGGAATTCCACATAATCATATAGCTCATTGCTGCCGATGATTTCAATAAGCTGCGGCCATGTAAAATCGATACGCGTTGCGACGATGACTTCTTTTTCCTTTAATTTTTTTCTTAACTGATTTATCATATTACTTTCCTTTCCTGCAGAGATCTTCTGCTATCGTTACATTATGATTCTTTCAACACTGTGTGTGGTATCCCTGCTGCCATAGTAATCAGACGCAGCAGCTGGTAACCGGTTTCCTCCAGATATTCCTCCGTATGCGCCAGTGCCTCATGAAGTGGATATATTCCCTGCTGTATGGTGAAAATGCCTTGAAAATATGCAGTAAGTGCATCACAATCCACTTCCCTTTGCCCACATACGGCAAGCACAGGAATGCCTTGCTTCTTCGCTGCCTGCGCAATACGTATTGGAAGCTTTCCCTGCAAGGTCTGATGATTCATCTGTCCCTCTCCCGTAATCACCAGATCTGCAGTACGCAGCTTTTGCTCCATCTGGACATAACGGTTGATCAGATCATAACCCTTGGTTAATTCCGCACCAAGTATATGCAGTGCTGCAGCACAGCCGCCACCTGCACCGCAGCCTTCCTGTAGAAGATTTCTGCCGCTTCGCTGTTCCAGTACATGAAGCTGCTGTTCCAGCTTGCGCATCTGCATGGCATCCGCTCCCTTCTGTGCAGAGTATGTAAACACACAGCCCTCTTTTCCATACAGTGGTGCACAAACATCACAGCCTACAAGAAGCTCCATACCACCGAGCTTCTTTTTCACGGTCTGAAAAGCTTCTTCGTCCCAGTGATCAAAAGCAAACAGAGGATTGCAATCATTCGGCAGAAGATTTCCCATTCTGTCATACAGCCTGATGCCAAGACCCTGTAGGACACCAAGACCACCATCGGTTGTGATAGTTCCACCGAGAAACAGCAGTACCTTGTGAATCGCATAGCCGTGCAGTTGATCAAGAAGCTCACCAAGTCCATAGGTTGATGCAGCGGCAGCAGTAGCACTGGAAACCTCGTTATTATGCAGTCCGAAGATATCCGCAGCCTCCACTGCACAGCACAGACTTTCCTCCTCTTCAAGCAGCAGCGTGCGCACGGTTTTTTGTTTATGAAAGGCATCCCGGCATTTCCATGTCCTGTATTCCCCCTTCACACAGGCCGCCAGTGCAGAGACACTGCCCTCTCCCCCATCCGCTACACTGCAAACCATTGTCTGATGTCCGTTTGTTCGCAAGATTCCTCTTTCCAGAGCCTTTCCTGCTTGTTCAGAGGACAGCGCACCTTTGAATGAATCCATCGCTATTAGAACGTTCATGTTCATCTCCTTTCCCCTTACAATATAATTTTAATATGCAGTAAAGAATATTCCTATGTGTTATAATACAAATATATCTATGGTTTTATTACATATTTTTGTGATAGAGAACAGGAGAGCTTATGAAAATTTCTGAAGAGCTAGCAAAGATTATCGTCGATAATATCCATGAAGTCATTCCTGAGGAAATCAATTTTATAAATGCAGATGGTCTGATTATCGCCAGCACAGATCCAAAGCGTATGCATCGTCTGCATACCGGCGCGCTCAGTGTTATTCAAAACCGTAAGCAGCTGAGCGTACAAAACGACACACAATATTACGGTGCACGTAAGGGAATCAATATGCCGGTATTCTTTGATGATGAAATTATCGGTGTGATTGGCATTACGGGTGAGGAACAGGATGTTATCGGATATGGGAAAATCCTGCAGAAGATGACACAGATTCTTGTTAAGGATGCATACTATCGCGATATTCGCCATCAGAAGCGTTCCAGCGACAGAATTCTGATTGAACGTGTGCTGGGCGGGAATTTTGAGAATGAATCCTTATTTCAAAATGACAATCTGACACAAAAAAGTCCAAGACTGATTGTATGTGCAAGGATTGACGGACAGTTGAGGGATGAGCAGATCGACCGTATACACCGTCTGCTGGAGGCTGTTCCCTTTTCCACCTATATTGAGAAAAAGGCGTTGTATGTGCAGGAGCTGATTTTCATTATCCCTGCACAGAACAAGGGTTATATTCAGCAATGGATTGGCAGTATCCGGGAAATATGCCCGCATGCGATTTTCTGGGGAATCGGCACTGTAACTGATAAAATAAGCGATTTGCCGCTTTCGTATAGCAGAGCAAAAACAGCTGCCCTCTGGGGCAGCCGGATCAGCGGACATAGTGTTTCCTGCTATGAGGAGATTGAGACCGGTATGCTGCTGTCGCATATCGATGAGTTGGAGAGCACGTATTTCTTAAAGCAGATATTCAAAGATTGCAGTGCTGAGCGAATTGCGGAAATCGTGATGATATTAACCCTGTACGAACAGCATAACGGCAGTATTCTTCATTGTGCAAAAGCCTGCAATATGCATCGGAATTCCTTTCAGTATAAACTGCTGCAAATACGCAAGCAGACCGGCCTGGATCCAAGAAGCCTCCATGACTATGTACTGCTGAAGCTTGCTGTTGTGCTGTATCAGTTTCAGCAAAATACACCGCATTCCTAAACGAATCCTGTTTTATGCAAATGATATTTATGAGAAAAGCACGCCTTGACTCATTGGAGTTCCCGCGTGCTTTTATTCTTGTAGGTAACCTGTTCATACCCTTATATTCACTTCCGATTCGCTTATCTCAGGTGAAAGTCTTATCATACATAATCGATAATCAACAGGCTTATATGCTGGTTAAAGCTACTGCTTGAACATCCCTATTGATAGGATAATTCTCCTGAGTATTACACAGAATAATACGATTTTCAATCTGATATAGCGAGGATTTCAACTGATCAAATCCCTTTACATCACTTGCTTGAAAAGAAACACCCTGTTTTATTTCTATGAGTGAAAGCCTTCCTTTATAAAGCAGGACAAGGTCAATTTCATTTTGTTTATGATCTCGATAATAATATGCATGAAATGGTTCCTTATTATTTAAAAAGGTTTTTCTTATTTCATTCACTACAAATGTTTCAAAAAACGCACCAGATAAATTGGAAATACGCAGAGTTTCGGGATAATTCAGCTTTATCAGGTAAGCTGCAAGACCTGTATCGCTGAAATACACCTTACTTGATTTTACAACACGCTTCGTTATGGATATATCATTATACGGTTGTAGAAAATATATCAAACCGGTAGATTCCAATATAGAAAGCCAATGCTGTATCGTGTTACTGCTTACTCCCAGTTTTCTGCTCAGTTCAGAAGCATTGATCTGCTGTCCTGTAAGTGCAGCAAGATATTGAAGGAAATCATGAAATTTCAGCTTATCCTTTAGATGTATCAGTTCACTGATATCTCTGTCAATGTACGTATTCACGTAATTCTCATAATAGTCAGGTATCGCTTGATCCATCCGATATAATTCCGGATACATACCCTTTGTAATCAGTTCAAATACATCTTTTACACTAATATTTATACTTTTCTGATACATTGCTATGCGATCTTTTGAAGGTACAAACGGTATGGTTTCTCTTTCCAGAATTTCATCCAGACCCAAAGGCACCATTTGAATAACACTGGCTCTTCCTGCAAGAGACTGTGTTACATTTTTCATTAAATGAAATGCCTGTGATCCTGTTAACAGATACATTCCATTGGCATTACCAGTATCCAGTCTCTTTCTGTTTACAATCTCTTCTATCACTTCAAATAAAACCGGAGCATACTGCACTTCATCTATGATCAGCGGTGTGTGAAACTGCTGTAGGAAATATTTAGGATCAGAAATTGCAAGCTTTCTTTGATCAATATTATCCAGTGACACGTACGCAAAGCCCTTTTCTTTCACGAACTCATAAGCAAGTGTAGATTTTCCTACCTGTCTTGATCCGGTTAATATTACAACAGGATACATATCCAAAGCTTTTGCTATATGTGGTTTTATAGCCCTTTTCAACATGTTCTGCCACCTCATTTCGTACATATTTTAAGTTCTACTTCATAATAACACTAATTTTCTCTTTTTTCAAATTTAATTAATCCATATATGAAAGCTCCTTTTCAAGTATACCCGTGAAAGAGTCCTATCATTACCATTCGCTTTCCTTTTGCATTTTTATATGAAAAGGACTGGTTCCATTGCTTGAACCAATCCCTTTTCATCCTTATAATAAATTATCTTTAACTTAGTAGTAATATTTCACTTTGTCATTGGATTTGAACAGACGAATCTTTTCCTCAACAACTTTTCCACATGCTTCCATCGCCTCCGGATAGATTTCCAGAGGTTCACGATAACCTAGATTTTCATTCAGAGTCTTGCGGCACTGTGTATAGAATGCAACCTTGATATCACTGGAGATATTGATTTTACAAATTCCGTTATCAACTGCTGCAGCGATCTCTTCATCTTTATTACTGGATCCACCATGCAGTACCAGTGGTACATCCACCTTGCTGGTAATGTCTTTTAGAATATCAATACGCAGCTCCGGTTTCATATCCTTTGGATAAATTCCGTGTGCTGTACCGATAGCTACGGCGAAGGTATCAATTCCTGTGTCCTCAATGAACTGCTTTGCTTCTTCAGGAACCGTGTAAATAACACCCTGTGTTCCACCCTCAATTGAATTACCAGTTGTACCGATGGTTCCTAATTCTGACTCAACGGATACATTAGCGATATGTGCGGTTTCCACTACTTTTTTTGTAACTGCAACATTTTCCTCATAAGGCAGTGTAGATGCATCAATCATAACAGATGTCATACCTGCACGGATGGCGCGTACTGCTGTTTCATAAGAATCCCCGTGATCCAGATGGATACATACAGGCACATCGGTCTGTGCTGCTTCATAAATCATTGCCTGAATCTGCGCATCTCCTACAAAGTTAAATTCATCCGGACTCATTTCCAGAATAACTGGCGAATTTAATTCCTTTACTTTTTTCATAACAACCTTTAACAGCTGATCGCTTCCGATGTTGAATGCAGGTATTGCAAAGTGATTTTTCTGTGCAACTGCAAGTAAATCTTTCATATTCATTAACATAAGTTTAGCTCCTTCTTCCCTTACAGGGATTTTCCTTCCGATTTTGATAATCTGATGTAATGCCTGATAATCTCACGACTATCTATTTCAACCTGATGCATCATGACCCAGTAATTGATGTTCGGATCTTTTTCCAGATGCTTTTTGATACTGTCAACATTGGCATTCATGAAATCACAGCCGACATTGATTTTGTTAATACCGTATTTTACACAATTTTCTATGTTTTTATCCCCGGAGCCAGAACCTCCATGCAGAACCAGCGGCATTTTGGTAAGCTCCTTGATTTCCTTTAGACGTTCAAAGTCAAATTCTGGAACATAGCCTTCCGGATAGTTCCCATGAGAGGAACCAAAGGAAATTGCCAGCGCATCAATGCCGGTTTCCTTCGCAAAGCGCAATGCCTGCTGCGGATCTGTCTTCATGGCATCGTTTGTATAATTGCCGCCTTCACTACCACCCATGCATCCGATTTCCCCTTCAACGGAGGCATCGAACTGTCTGGCAAATTCTACGATTTCCTTTGTCATTTTGATGTTGCCTTCCAGATCGTAGCGGGAGGCGTCCACCATGACACTGGAATATCCGTCATGCAGGGCTTTTTTCAAATATCCGATTTCTTCCCCATGGTCGAAATTCAATGCGACTTCAACACTGGCCCGCTGTGCCAGCAGCTTCACGATTGGTGCAATCAGCTCGCTGTCACAGTGATTCACCATATGCTCCTGAACGATATTCACAATGATGGGAGCTCTTAATTCCTGTGCTGCACTTATGACAGCTCTTGCTGTTTCTATATTAAAGCAGTTGATTGCCATGACTGCGTAGTTTCCTTCGTTGGCTCTTTGCAGCATGCCTTTCATTGATACATACATTGCGATCCCTCTTTCTTTTTATGAGAATGTGATGCCGGAAAGATCCATTTCCTCTTCGACCTCTTCCACCTGAACTTCATCTGCTTCGGTTCTCTTCTTTTTGATCAATACCAGCAGAACAGCTGTCACACATGTACCAGCCAGCAGTGCGAGCAGAGCTGCGAATGGATTGGTCATGGCCGGGATTACGAAGACGCCGCCGGATGGCACAGCACTTCCCACGCCCAGTGTAAAGCTGATAGCGCCTGTAACACCGCAGCCGATAGAGGTACAGATAACCGTACGAATCAAATCATTCATTGCAATGGGAATAACACCCTCAGAGATCATGCAAAGTCCCATTGGGAAGGCTACCTTGATGTTTTCAACCTCAGTTGATGTATAAATACGCTTTTTGATAAATTTAGAGATAACGAGGGATAATGTAATTCCGAGTGGTGGAACCATAGCTGCAAGCACCTTAATAGCCTCCGGCTCCAGAATCCCTTCCAGAAGTAACCCATCGCAAATAAGATTTGGAACCTTGCTGATCGGACCGCCGAAGTCCAGACATCCAAGTGCACCGATGATAAAGCCGTACAGAACCTTAGAGCTCTGATCCAAACCTGTGATGAAGTTTGTCAGACCTTCTGTTAACCATACGATTGGTGTACCGATTACAAAGTACATCAGTAAACCTGCAATGATCGAAGACAATGTTGGAATGATCATCATCGGCATCAGTGCCTCTGCCCAGTGTGGAACCTTCAAATGCTTTCTGATGAACAATGCGATATAACCGACAATGTAACCTCCGACCATACCACCCAGGAAGCCGGCTCCCAGGAAGGAAGCAATCTGTCCCATCAGGAAACCTGGAGCGATACCCGGACGATCTGCGATTGAATAAGAAATATAACCTGCGATAAATGATGGAAGAAGCCCCATTCCCAGTACACCGAGTGATGTCAATGCGCTAGGAATCGTCATCTTGCTCAAATCTGTAACTACCTCTCCGCCCATCAGGTTTCCGATGGCAATCAGAAGACCGGAAGCAACTACAAGCGGCAGCATGTAGGAGATGGCGGTAAGGGCATGGCGTTTCAGCTCAGCACCAAATTTTTTCATAATCCTTTTTCCTCTCTTTCGTTATTTGTTTAATTCTGTTTCGATTTTCTGAATCAGCTGTTTCGGTGCCTTCACACACACATTGGTAGGAACCTTCACTGTCTTTTTCCCCTCAAAGCGCTCCGTACCTGTAATGGCGATGTCAATGGCAAGAATGACAACATCTGCGGCTTTGATCTGTTCCGCTGTTAATTCATCCTCTGTACCGATGGTTCCCTGTGTTTCCACATGGATCGTGTGTCCCATACCTTCCGCAGCCCGAATGAGCTTCTCTTTTGCGATATACGTATGTGCGATTCCGGATGTACAAGCTGCAACTGCAACGATATTCATTTGTACGTCCTCCTTTCTTTAACTGTCTATATTATAAAATGTTTCCGATGATCCTTCCGATTCATTGTGGTATTTTTAATACTGCCCTTTTTTTCTTTCCTTTTAAACAGATGGGAAGATAAATGTGGTACTTTTTATTTTCCTGCAAATATTTCCTTTAGTTCTTCTACATTTTCTACCTGCAGCAGACGTTCGACTGCCTCATCATTCCCCAGCTTTCTGGCGATATCCGCCAGCAGCAGCATGTGGTTGCGTGCATACTCATGATCATTGCTTACTGCAAACAGGAAAACCAGACGAACACCCTTATCGTCCAGTGTCTCCCATTCAATCTCATGTTTCAGCTTTGCGATAGCGATACCGACCTGTGTCACAGAATCACTTTTTCCGTGTGGAATGGCGATATAGTTACCGATTCCTGTCGTACCCTCGCCCTCGCGCAGATAGATATCCTTTTTGAAAGCCTCTACATCTGCGATATACCCTGCATCCTTCAGCTTTCCTGCTAGTAAAGTTAATACCTCTTCCTTATTTGCTGCTTCCGCGTTTAAGTCGATGATTCTCTCATCCAATACATCTATTAGTTGCATATCATGTTCCTCCTCGTTTATTTTTTATGATATAAATTGCAAATCTTCATGTTTGTAGCGTATACTTCTGTCGGCTACTGTATCAGATAGCGATACAGCTCCAAATTCGATTTTTTACTGCGTATGATTTTTACCTTTTCATCTGTCTCTATCAGCGATATATATTGTTTATAGAACGACTGTATTCTTCGGATTTCCTCGTGTGTGGACATTTTAAAGCCCAATAGGAAGATTACATCCACCCGATCATCATCCCAGACGATCGGTTCCGGTAATACCGCAATCGCGACATGAGATTCATTTACTTCACTCATGGCTCCATGGGGAAGTGCCACACGGTTTCCGATACTCGTCGTCGTTGCTTTTTCCCGCTCCATGACGGAATCATAAAACTTTCCAGTCACATAACCCTTGAGCTCCATGCGCTCACACATATACTTCAGCAGCTCTTCCTTCGTATCAAATTGCGTATTGATAAACATCAGCTCGGGAGAAAACAGCTGAAAGCAGATCGGCTCAAAGGGATTGATTTCTTCCGATACTCGAAGATTCAGATTATCCATGAAATTCCGAAGCATACCGATACCTGTATCACTCAACAGATTCGGTATAACGATGACACGCTTGTCCGTTTCCTTTAACAGCTTGGAGCTTATGATGATGTCCTCCTCCGGATGCTCATACAGCTTAAAATCATGATGGCTGATGACCTTCAGATTGCTGATTTCCGGCACGGTTTTGCGAATCCGCTCGCTTAGCAGCTGTGCATGTCCCAGATTGCCTTCGGCAAGCAGAATGGCGCTGTATCTCTGATTTCTTCTTTCGAGCGCAGATTGTATGTAAAGCACGATATAGCCAAGCTCATCCTCTGTAATCTGCAGACCGAACGAATTTTCAAACATCATGGAAATCGACCAGGCTGCACGGAAGACCGTCTTGTATTCGGTCTTTATAAAATTTACAAGCGAATTGCTCTGTGGAGAGCCGTAACGCAGGCGGAATATGGTTGGGCGCATATGGAAGATGAGACTTTCCCGCAGCTTGCTGTCATTCGTCAAATCCACCTCCAGTATATTTCCAATCGTAACCAGCATCTCATCAATAAAGTTCAGTATCTTCTGATCGTATTTTGAGATATTGGATATCATATCGACAGCATTATTGATACCGATGAATTTCGAGCACAAAATCTGTGTTGCCAAAAACATGACATCCTCGTTGGAGAAGATCACATGCATCTTCTCATGCAGCTTCTTAAAAATGGCGATCGTAAACGGATATTCGTTGTAGCGTTCCAGAATTTCCTGATCCTCCTGTGCAATGCGAAGCGGTGTACTGAAATCCTTACGCTGATATGCCAGACAGCAGTAAATGAGTATTTCGTAAAAGGAAGTATCTGTGAAACGATAATTCCATTCGTTCTCCGTTTCAATAATCGCTTTCTTTATTAAATCAATATCTATATTGGAGAAAAATTCCTGTGTCTGTCTGCGTGTTTCATCCAGATCATAATCGAGCATGATATAGTCCTTTAATGCAATTCGATAGCTTGTTTCATCATATTTCAGCGAACAGCCGCGGCTTCGTTCGTTATTGATCTGGATGCCGTATGGAGCAAGCCATTTTTCACAGTCCTTGATCACCTTTAATACGGTTGGCGGACTGAGATACAGCTCCTCTGCCAGCTTCTGTGTTGTGATGGTTTCTCTGGGCATCATACGAAAGAATATCTGCAGTGTTTCTCTGACTCGCTGTGTAGCATCGTATCCTACACTGAAGTGCTCAGCACCATCGAGCAGCCGCAGCATTTTTTCCTTCTGCTGTTCATCCATATTCAGCCAGATACCGACACGCGGCTTTTTTTCAATCGAGCCAAGCTGATTTTCCTGCAAATAGCTCTGCAGATGCTCCAGTTTATTTCTGGTTGCTTTTTCCGAAAGAGCAATCATGGAAGCTATTTTACCTGTTGCTACAATATCGCCCTGTACCAGTATTTTCAATATTTCCTTAATATAATAATTTTCTTTTTCAGACTTCATAGACACCTCCTGTGTCTGCAGCTTCTACACCTGTAGAAATGCAAGACAGGCTGCTCCGAGCAATCCGCTGTCTTCACTCAGGTTTGTTTTCACTACCTTTACCAGCGGCCGGATATTCGGATACACCTTTGTTTTCACCCTCTGTTCCACATCCTCAACAAATCCCGGTATTTTGATTGCGACACTGCCGCCCAGAATGACGATTTCCGGATCGACAAACGCATAGATAATGGCAATCGTATTCGCAAGATATTCCTTAGCATCCTCCATAATATCGATTGCTGTTTGATTTTGTGAACAGGCAAGTGAATATACGTCTCCGGCATGCTGTACATCCAAGCCGGCATTTACGGCGCGTGTTGTAATCGCCGTACCGCTGCAGATGGCTTCCACACCGCCAGGATAGATGGAGCCATGGCTGGGACCGTTTCTCCATAACGGAATATTTGCGATTTCATGCGCAAAGCCATGCGCTCCCTGATAGATTTTCTTATCGATGACAAGACCTGAGCCAAGACCTGTGGAGATGGTCAGAAACTGCACATAGGAGTAGTCTTTCCCCTGCCCCAGCACAGCTTCCGCAAGACATGCGAGATTGGCATCGTTTTCCAGAAAGACCGGTACCTTTAAACGTGCACTCAGCTCTTTGCTCACCGCAAGGCCATGCCAGCCTCCTTTTAAATTGGGAGTGTCCAGAATAATCCCCTGTTTCAAATCCAATGGACCCGGACAGGATAAACCGACTCCTGCAATAGCCACGGAAAAGCCTTGCACCGCCTCCTGAATTTTTTGAAGTGTTGCCTGTGGATTGTTTACATCTGTAGGAAACTGTATTCTTTCGATAATTTCATATGCTTCATCAATCAGTGCGATTCTAGTATTTGTACCTCCGATATCAATTCCTGCTGTATACAATCGTATCCCTCCTTCATTTACTTACACGTTAAGAATATCACGAACCCTTTATTCCCTCAAAAAAATATTGGGAATATAAATGAGGTAGTTTTTCTATGCATTGGAAAAAGACCCGCTTATATCAAACGTATATCGTTCTTTATAAACAGGTCTGTTTACTGAATTTTTGTGTATTTATTCAAATACTGAAAGTGTATCATATCCATGAATCGCCGCTGTCCAGATCGTTTCTCTGTAAACAGGGAGAAGCCATGCCTGTTCACCAAGATAGGTTTCCAGACAATCGTCATATTCGCTGATATCCATGTTGTCCTGAAGGGAGCGGTAAAATGGACTCATATCCTTCGTTTTTAGGTAATCGCTGTAGGTACCTATGAACAGGTAGGCATCAGCAGTCTTTGATACCTCGGCATTATATTCCTGCAAAGTAACCTTAATTCCCTTCTCCTGCAGCTGTTTTTGAAGCTGTTCTGCAACCGCTCTGGAATACAATCGAATGTATGAATATACAGAAGAAAGAAATATAAAGCAATCACTTATTTTATAAAAAAATTACAGTAGCTTTCATTTCATAATTATCATGCTAAACACCAAATGGATCATTGGAGTTTTCATGCAAAAAAGCCAATCCTCTTTTAGCTAGGGGACTGGCTTCTATATTATATATACCTAGGCAGATTTTATACAATATGATTATTTTTTAATGATACTTTCATTCCAGTGTTCGTTTGGTGCTACTTCCAGCAAATCAGCTACGGTAGCCGCAACATTGGATAAACCAAGGTGCTCCTCCTGCTTCAATTCCACATCGGCACCATAGATGATAAAAGGCACTTTGTTCAGTGTGTGTGATGTCTTCGCCTTTACAGGAGCATCTTCCTTTTTCTTCTTTTCATACATTTCATCAGCGTTTCCATGGTCAGCGGTCACAATCAGAATACCATTAACAGCATCAACAGCCTTCTTTACGCGAGCCAGCTGTAAATCTACAGATTCCACACCGATCACGGTAGCTTCAAAGTTTCCTGTATGTCCAACCATATCACCATTTGGATAGTTCGTACGCAGGAAATCATAGTTTCCGGATTCGATTGCCGCACACAGAACATCTGTAATTTCTGCAGATTTCATCCAAGGACGCTGTTCAAATGGAATTACATCGGATTTAATTTCCACGTAGTCTTCCAGCTTTTCATCCAGCTTTTCGGAACGGTTACCATTCCAGAAGTACGTAACATGTCCGAATTTCTGAGTTTCACTAATCGCATATTCACGGATACCATGCTTACACAGCTCTTCCGTCAGGGTATACTTAATTTTTGGAGGATATGTCAGGAAATTATGAGGGATGTTCAGGTCAGCATCATACTGCAGCATTCCGGCAAACATCACCTTCGGCATTCTGACACGGTCAAATTTATCAAAGCTTTCATCTCCGTCAAACGCCAGAGAGATTTCCTGTGCACGGTCACCACGGAAGTTGAACAGAATAACACTGTCTCCATCCTCGATCGTACCAACCGGCTTTCCATCCTTTGCGATAACGAATCCAGGCAGATCCTGATCTACTACGCCGGATTCTGCACGATAGGTTTCGATTGCTTCCTTCGCAGACGCAAATTCTCTTCCTTCTCCAAGAACATGCACGTGCCATCCCTGCTCAACCATTGCCCAGTTTGCTTCGTAACGGTCCATCGTAATTGTCATACGTCCGCCACCACTTGCAATGCAGGCATGGAAGCTGTCATCGTTCAGCTCAGCCATGTAAGCTTCTATATCATCTACATAGGTTAATGCACTTGTTTCCGGAACATCACGTCCATCCAGCAATGCATGAACACGCACTTCCTTAACTCCATCTTCCTTAGCCTTTTTGATTAAAGCCTTCAGATGGTTGATGTGAGAGTGCACGTTTCCATCAGAAAGCAATCCAAGGAAATGCATCTTTCCATCCTTACAGTTATTTACAAGTCCGCTCCAGGTTTCTGTTTTAAAAATCTCGCCTGTTTCAATATTTTCATTTACCAGCTTCGCTCCCTGAGAATAAATCTGTCCACAGCCAAGTGCATTGTGTCCTACCTCGCTGTTTCCCATATCATCATCAGTAGGAAGTCCAACTGCAAGACCATGTGCCTTGATTTCTGTATGCGGGCTGTTTTCCCACAGGTTGTCTAATGTTGGTTTATACGCTTTTTTTACGGCATTTCCAAATTCGGAATCGCTGATTCCCACACCGTCCATAACCACTAATACTACTGGTCTTTTACTCATTTTCAATACCTCCTGTATTCCCTAATAATATAACACTTTTTGCTAGTTTTAGGAATCCTTTTATATCAATTTCAGCCGTTTGTATGAAATAATGATATGCTTCTATATGTATTTTTCAAGGAAGGTATCCACCTTTTCCCAATAGGCCAATGGATCGACCTCCCTGCTCTTTCCATGTCCGGCACCTTTTACGAGCATAAGCTCCTTCTCACCGGCTGCAGCCTTAAAAAGCGGGTATACCATATCTGTTGGCACGAAATCATCTGAATCGCCATGGATGAACAGCATAGGAACCTTCTTTCTTTTCACAGCGGATACCGCATCCGCATCCCTTAAATCGTAGCCCGCACGAAGCTTCGTCACAAGATTTGCGGCATCCAGTGCCGGAAAAGACGGCAGTCCGAACAAATCATCTAGCTGAAAGCTAAATTCATCCCAGGCACTCGTGTAGCCGCAGTCTTCCACTGCGACCTTTACAGCTTTGGGAAGCTGTTCATTTCCGCTCGCCATCATAACCGTGCTGGCTCCCATTGATACACCATACAAGGCAATGTTTGCTGAGCTGTCCTGCTTCAGAATATACTTCGTCCATTCAACAATATCCTCGCTGTCCCATGCGCCCATACCGATGGAATCTCCTTCACTTTGTCCGTGAGAGCGAAGATCAGGCACCAGAACGCGATATCCCTGTTCAGCGAAATGATTTGCGACCGCTGCCATGTTTTTTGCTTCGCTGATGTAACCGTGAACGACAATGATCCATTTATTTCCGGTTTGATTGATTTCATAAGCGTGCAGCCTATAGCCGTCTTTATTTTTCATCCAGACATCCTTTGTATCGCGCGCCATCATTTCATGATAGGAATCCTTCGATGCCTGTGCTGCTTTGGGATCCTCCTCTTCATTTCCAAAAACAACGCTTTTATCACTATGTGCGTCAATCGCCAGTGTATAGAAATAATTACCGGCAAATCCAAGACCGCCCAATACCAGAATCAGTAAACTCATGCCGATTCCGATAATCACTTTAGTTCTCTTTTTCATATCATCACTCCATTTACTTTTATAATCAAACTTTGTTATTATAGCAGACATTATCTGAAAAGCAAGTAATGAAGTATGATTTGGATATCTTTTCGTGTTGTATCGTTATGAAGCATACAGGATCGTACAGGATGAAGCTAACAGCTTTTTGCATGGTCCGAATATATCATACAGAAACCATCCTATAGCATTGAGAAGCTTTTTGCGCATTTAGTCCCTCTTTGTCATACACAAAACATCAATAAATATTAACAAATTGTGGATTATTTAGGAATTTCACACCTTCCATACGTATAAAGGGGTGTAAGGAACCCTTACAGAATGGAGGACATGAAGATGTCAAATCAACTGAATTACAGCAATGATCTATTTTTTAAGTACACCCTTTCCCGTGAGGACGAAGGCTCCGTGTACGCCCGCAACACCATTATTCAGCGTGCTACCGGAATCAGGGTTAAGGAAAGCACCGTCCTGAATCCGAATCCGGGCATCATTGGAAAGAAGCGTATCATTCTGGATGTCCATGTGAAGGATGAAATGAATCGCCATTTCAATATCGAGATGCAGACGACCTACAAGGGAATAGCGGAAATGATGCGTTTTGAATTTTATGGAGCCAGAGCATTGAACAATCAGCTGAATAGTGGAAAGAAGTACAAGGATTTAAAGCCTGTATACCAGATTATTTTCATTGATGAGTATGCTTGGAACAACCGAAATCTGATCAATCACTACCAGATGCGCAATGAGCAGGGAGAGAATGAAAGCTACTATCCGCTTATCCTTCGCACCTATATTCATATGCCGGCAATCAATGACATTGTAAAGGAGAAGGAGCTGCAAAGACTGAATGACTTTGAACAGCTGGTGTACCTGTTTGAAAACAATGAAAAAAATGATATACTGAAGTCAAAGGAAAGGCTGGTGAAGGTATTCATGGACAAGTACGAGGAAATGCAGAAGGACGATGAGCTGTGGTCGACCGCTATGGCTATTCAGATGGGAGAAGCGTGTTACCGCTATGGCTTGGAGGATAGCTTTGAAGAAGGAAAAACAGAAGGAAAAATCGAGGGAGAGAAGATTGGCATACAAAAAGGTAGGATATCGCTGTTACTCAAGCAGCTGGAAAGTAAATATCGTGAGGATTGCTCAGCCTGGCTGCAATCTTTAAGCAATGAACAAATCGAAGCCGTATCCAGCTTGATCCTGGTCTGTAATTCTTTCCAGGAGCTGAAGAATCAGATTATGATAAGGAAGTAATACATAGAATCAAACATAATAAAACTGTTTTATAGGCAACCGTTTATAAAACAGTTTTTTGTTCTCTTTCAGACACTTTCAAACATATAAGGCTATAATACAACCCTGTTCATACAGTTGAGCATATCCGCTTCGCTGCCTTCGTTTATCATTTTCAGTCTGCGCATTATCCGGAGACATACACGTATATCCCGCATAAAGAAAACAGCAGCGCTACCCACCCAATCACCCCTGAAGCAGCACAGGTCTTTTACAGGGCTGCAAGAAGAATATCCGCTCCTAAATCATACATCCATATGACGGTAATCATCAACGAATCACATTGCGGCCAAACAGGTTTTTCGATGGGTCCCTGTCACAAAGCCCTATCGTATATGCAAAAGCAAGGGAAAGCAGGCTGTAAGCCAAATACAGAAGCAATTTATATCAAGCAATAGAACCAAAAAATACATATCCCAAACAGATATGTATTCAGAGTATTCTTGAAAAAGCCAGAATCAGAAACAGAACTCCGCTGACCCAGGACAGCCTGCACTCTTTCAGCGATAGCACTCTGCTGCCCAGAAAGGATCCCCCCAGAATTGCCAGAATACCAACGCAGAAGCTGATGACCAGCACCGGCAGTGGCTGCACAATACTGATTCCCAGCGCAAAGCCGCTCGCCAGTGAATCAATCGACAAAGCCACCGCCAGATACAGTGCCTCCTTCAGGGAAAGCAGCTTACTATGATCCGCATCCGCCTTCGTTTCATCCAGATATATATCCAGAACAAACGATATTCCACTGTATTCAAAACTTAGCTTTTTCCGTTTATAGGTGCCAAGAAACGACTTGATCGTTCCCTGAAACAAGGAGCTAAGACCAATCATAAAGAAAATCGCAAAGGATATCATGCGGCAGATATACGGCGGTATAAACTGTTGTATAAACGCTGCTGTATACAGGGAAAATGACAGAAACAGCACACCGATAGAGGAAATCAAAACCGCTGATTTCCAGGGTATCCGGATATGTTCGCCACCATAGGCAAGAGAGGCCAGAAAGCTGTCCAGACTCAGGGCAATGACAAGTAAAAAGGCATTCCACATGCTTATCAGACTCCTCTTTACTATCATATTGAATCCAAAAATTTATGTGACGAACGTTTTCTTATCCGGCAGATTTCTGTTTCGGTTTCTTACGAAGCTTTAATTCAACAGGGATTTGAGCAGCGGCCTCCTGCAGCAGAGATGCAGCCAGCTCAGCTTTTTCCTTCCTTGTATATGTATCCGTTTTTGCTTCCGATAAACGTTGCATGATACATCTCAGCTCCTTCAGCTCCAGCAGATTTACGGCAAGTGTAAACAGCGTCTTTCGTCTGCCATCATTATAATCAGATAAAAGCTCCTTCAACAAATTGATTTTTTCCTGCTGCTCCTCATGATATGCAGTGGCTCCGATCGTCTTCATGCGCAGGAAATCCTGCATGCGGTTGCGGTGCGTGATAAAGGAATCATACGCATCCGGCTCTGCATACCGCTCACAAGGAAATTCAGAGCACGCAGAGCAATACAGCGGTGTGACCTCCCTTTGCATAGCACACCGTGCTATCGCACACGCCTGATTTCCGGCGCCTCCCCCACACCCGGGACAATAACCACCCAGCTGCATACTGCAGAGTCCGCAGTTTAAGCCGCATAGTGAAAACAGCTGATCCTCACGTTCAAATCCCTTCATACACACACCTCCGCTTTGATAAAACGATGCATCTCTGTCTTCATTCTACCATCTCTATATCAGAAAGTCATGACTTTTATCGGTATGTGATTATCAGCCCTAGCCTGCTGAAAGGAGACAATATCCTTGCGTACCTTAGAATACGAAGCAGCCGCTTGCTGGGACGGTTGAAAGCTTACAAAAAAACAGGAAGCGAGCGATGTCGAAATTGCTCAATCCTCCTGTTATTTATTTACAAGTGCTGTGTCGAAGCATGTATGTCGTATTGTGTATGCATGCCGTAAGTAGATTACAGTTCTGTAATATTACCTTTCTTATCAGCCAGAATCACACTCATATTCAGGCTGTTTTTTACTGCTTTCGGTATTTCATTCCACTGCCTGCGATAGGAAACAGAATCGTTGAATGCAATACTGTAATGCGTATTTGTATCCTCGATATGCTTTAAAACCTCGCTCAGCTTCACCGGCAGTGTCTGTTTTCTTCCCCGCTTGATTCCCTGTACATTGATCACCCAGCGTTGGCTCTCGTTGTGTGCTTCAATGAAATCCTTATTTTCGATGTATTCCCAGCCATGCTCACCCAGCCAGGATTTGATAAGATTGCATAAATCCTCTGTATTTCTCTTCATTTTTGCTTTTCTGGCGGCCAGCTTCTCTTCTTCACTCTTTGCCGGTCTGCCACGCTTTTTATTCGGAAACATGCGCTCTCTTTCTTCCAGCTGCTCTACATAGAAGCGTACGGTCAGATGAGAACCAAAGCCGGTGTTTCCCTTTGGTCTTCTAAGAATCTCATCACCTTCCAGCATCAGCTTGTAGATCGCCTGGCAGCAGGTTGGCATCGTTGCATGGTTCGGGCTCACGTTCGCATGCAGCTCCTTGGAGTTTACTTCTATAAATGCCTTGCCTTCTTTTTGTGCAGTCACCTTCATGTTTTCAATAACTTCCAAGTAATCTTTAATTCCTGGACCTTTCATTCTTTAACACTCTCCTTTTATTGCTTACATTGTAAATGTTTTGATTTGTCGAATACTATCACAATTTGACCAGTTAGAAAATTTTTTTAAAAAATATGTGTATAATAGAGTTAGGAAGTGGTGAAGACATGAGAAAAATGCTATTTAAGAAAATTCTGAGCATCCTGGATGCCATCGAGCTGCAGGGCGTAAGCTTACATGATGCCCCGCTGCGTGTTTATGAGGAGATTGCAGGCGAGTATTATGCCATGAAGCTCAGTGAAATTCGGGATTTGATCAGCTTTCTGAATGAAAAGAAAATGTTGAAGACAACGCCGCGCGGAATTGATTTAACGCCTGCGGCAACAATCTATGCCAAAAGCAACCAGAATTCCGGTGTGGAGGCTCTGTCTATTTTTGAAAGCTTTATCAAGGATCCTTTGATTTTCCGATACTATCATGAACAGATGCGGACAAATCCGTTTCGTGATAAACAGTTTGTCCTGGAATATGTTGACAGAGAAAGCCTTCAGCTCATGCTGCAGACTACTCTGTTTGAGGTCGTGGAGGAGAAGCTGCGCTTCCATCCGCGGCTGCTGAAGGGAATTTCGGATATCCTGCAGGAATACAGTGATGAAAAAATACCGCTGGTATCCATCACACTGACTGCGCTGTACACCTCCAGTATCGTAGCTCACGAGGATATGCGTATTGATTATAAGAATACCAGCTACAGTATGATTGATTATAAATATAAGCATATCATACATGGTATCATTCCAAGAAAAGGGATACCCCATGACCGAGATGAAACCAAGGCGCTGCAGGTGTTTTATAAGGATACGCTATTTCATGAGTTTGACCACAGCTGTCCGATTTGCGGCATCAATATACCACATATGCTGATTGCATCACACATCAAGCCGTTTCGTGACTGTGCACATATTTATGAGGCAATCGACCATGATAATGGGTTGCTTCTATGCCGCAATCATGATTATCTCTTTGACCAGGGCTATTTTACGTTTGACGAAAATGGCTATATCATCTTCAGTGAAGAGCTGCTGGATAAAGAGAATCTGGACAGTGCCTACAGTCTTCGTAAAAACTACAGGCTTCAAGACTGCTATCTGAGCGAAAACCGGATGAAGTTTATGGCATATCATCGGGAATTTATTTTTCGCAGGAACAGGTAAGATATCCAATCCCTATTATAGAGACAAAATATAAAGTAAATATTAACAGAACATAAAATAGTATGTGAAATTGTCAAAGAAATGATGCATGCTGTTCCTAAGAAAAATATCATGAAGGAAGCTCACTGCTTCCTTTTTATATGGCAGTTTATATAATAAATGGCCATTTAAGATTAAAGAGCTGTTCAAAAAGCGAAGCAGGATAATTGACTTTCCTAACTGTAACTTTTATAATTACAGTAAAAGGAGGTATCGTATGAAAAAAATAGCCTTGTTTACCGTATTTGCCTGTATCATGGTCATACTGCAGGGTTGTGCAAAGGATATGCCATTGGAGGAGAATAAGGAAGCAACACAGGAAAACAGCAATGCCTATCACAAAATAGACGCGAAGAAAGCAAAAGAAATGATGGATGCCGGAAAGGTCACAATCGTTGATGTAAGAACACAGCAGGAATATAAGGAAAAGCATATACCAGATGCCATTCTCGTTCCGAATGAAACAATAGAGGAGGAAGCGAAGGACAAGCATCCGGATCCGGATGCTGTATTGCTTGTACATTGCCGAACGGGAGTCCGCAGTAAGCAGGCAAGCGACAAGCTGGTACAGATGGGATATAGGAATGTGTATGATTTTGGTGGTATCAATGACTGGCCGTATGATACCGTAAGCGAATAAGCTTATGAATAGCGAATTTATTATTGCTCTGCATGCACTTGCCTATCTAAGGCATCGCAATACAAAGGTTTCCAGCGAGGAGCTGGCGAAAAGTATATGTACAAATCCGGCACGCATCCGCAAGGTGATGGCCAAGCTGAAGAAAGCAGGACTGCTGGAAACAAGAGAGGGTAACAGTGGCGGCTATGAGCTGCATGGCGATGCTGCCGCAATCAGGCTTTCTGACCTTGCACAGGCGTTACAGCAGCCGCTAACGAAATCCGGCTGGAGAAGCGGTACACTGAATACCTATTGTATGATAGCTACGGGTATGGGTACTGTTGTGGACACGCTGGAAGCTACCCTGAATGAGGTGTGTATGCAATCCCTTTCTCAAATCACGATCGAAGATATCAGCCAACAGCTGATTGCTATTGAAAACCATAAAAATAAGGAGGAATGAAGTATGGCACTCGTAACAGCAAATAATGAGAATTTTTATGAACTAATTGAAAAAGAAGGGACTGTTGTGGAATTTTGGGCACCGTGGTGCGGATACTGCAGGCGTCTGGCACCGGTATTGAAACAGATTGCAGGGGAGTATCCTGATCTGACACTGGTACAGGTGAACATTGATGATTATGAAGAACTTTCTGATCGCTATGGTGTGGAAACGATCCCCTGCATGATGGTGTTCCATGATGAAAAGCCATCCACTCCTTTGATTGCACCGCAGGCAAAAGCGCAGGTAATCACTTGGATGAAAGAACAAAAAGCTGCAGGAATCGAATAGAAGGTGAGGTATTCTCATGAACAAGCAGATATATGATGTGGCGATTATCGGCGGCGGTCCGGCTGGCTATAGTGCAGCTTTATACTGTGCGAGGAGTGCATTATCGGTTCTCGTACTGGAAAAGCTATCAGCGGGAGGCCAGATGGCAACCACTGGAATCGTAGAGAATTATCCAGGCTTTGAGGAAGGCATCGACGGCTTTGACCTTGGAGAAAAGATGCAGCAGCAGGCAGAACGCTTTGGCGCAAAAACCGTTTATGCCGGTGTTGAAGGTGCGGATTTAACAGCGCAGCCAAAGCTTTTACATACGGATGAAGGCGATATGGAAGCGAAGACGGTTATCATTGCCACAGGAGCCTATCCAAGAGAGCTTGGTCTTCCAAATGAATCCAGTCTGCGAGGGCGCGGTGTCGCTTATTGTGCAGCCTGTGACGGCATGATGTATAAAGGGAAGGATGTCATTATAGTCGGTGGCGGAAACAGCGCCATTGCGGATGCTCTGTATCTAGATAAGATATGCAAAAGTGTTACTCTGATTCATCGTCGCGAGGAGCTCAGAGCAAGTAAGGTGTATGCGAGACAGCTGGAAAACAGTACCATCCGGTTTGTCTGGAACAGCCGTGTAAAAGAAATTCTCGCAGATAAAAGGGTCAGCGGAGCCGTTATTGAAAACATGAAAACAAAGGAAACACAGGTCATAGCTGCACAGGGGCTGTTTGTCGCTATCGGTCGCATTCCGGATACAGCAGTCTTTGAGGGACAGCTGGAAGTGAACAAGGCAGGCTATATCGTTGCGGATGAAACAACACGCACCAGTATTCCCGGTGTATTCGCCATTGGAGATGTTCGTGATAAGCCTCTGCGTCAGATCGTCACTGCAGTGAGTGATGGAGCTGTCGCTTCTAAGTTTGTAGACGAATTCCTTGCAGGATTGCCGCAATAAAGTTACAATGAAACAAACATAGCAGGATGTGACGGCATTCGGGGAGGAAAGCGTATGATACAGGAATTGTTTGATTTTATAACACAGCGTTGGGATTTTCTATTGCCGCTTATTTATGAGCATTTGCAGATATCCGCAATCGCTATTGTCTTTGCTACCATAGTGGGTGTCAGTATCGGTATTCTCATTGCAGAAAAACGAAAGGCTTCTTCTCTGACACTTGGAATCATCAGCTTTCTGTATACGATTCCTTCTATTTCCATGCTGGGCTTTCTGATTCCGGTAACCGGGATCGGTAATACGAGCGCCATCATCGCATTGAGCATTTATGCACTGCTCCCTATCATACGTAGCACCTATACCGGTATCACCGGTGTGGAAGAGGATATTCTGGAGGCTGCCCGCGGCATGGGAAGTACCGCTGCACAGATTCTCTGGCGCATTAAGCTTCCGCTTGCCATGCCGGTTATATTATCCGGCTTTAAAAATATGGTGGTGATGACGATTGCCCTGGCGGGTATTGCTTCCTTTATCGGTGCAGGCGGTCTGGGTGTCGCCATTTACCGCGGTATCACAACCAATAATTTAACGATGACGCTGGCAGGAAGTCTGGCAGTTGCTGTACTTGCCTTTGTCTTTGATATTCTGATGAATATTCTGGAATCCTTTTTCACAAAACGGAAGCATTCCAGAAAACAGAAGCGCGCCGTGGCTGTTGTGCTTCTCTGCATTCTGCTTGCGGGATGCACGACCATGCTTACGATTCCTTCTAAAAAGGATACCATTCATATCGCCACAAAACCAATGACAGAGGAATTTATCATCGGAGAAATGTTGAAGCAGCTGATTGAAGATCGAACAGACCTTTCCGTTGAAATAACCAAGGGAGTCGGCGGAGGTACAAGCAATATTCATCCGGCAATGGTTAAGGGTGATTTTGACATGTATCCGGAATATACTGGAACCTCTTGGAGCTTTGTGTTAAAGAAAAAAGAAATACCTGAACACGATATCCTGTACAAGGAGCTTGTCAGGGAATATAAGCAGCAGTATCATCTGGAATGGACAGGCTTATACGGCTTCAATAACACCTATGGTATCGCGGTCACAAAAGAAACAGCACAGCGCTATCACTTAAAGACCTATGCTGATTTGGCCAGCGTATCCAGTCGAATGTCCTTTGGCGCAGAATATGACTATTATGAACGTGATGACGGATATGATGCTATGGTCAAAGCAAATGATTTTCATTTCAAGAAAAGCATTGATCTGGATATCGGTCTGAAATATGATGCCCTGTTGAAGAAAGAGGTGGATGCCATTCTGGTTTTCACAACCGATGGAAGAATCAGTGATCCCGATATCGTTGTGCTGCAGGATGAAAACAATTATTTTGAGAAATATTATGCAGGAACTGTTGTTCGTGAGGAGACACTTGCCACATATCCCCAGCTGCGCAGTGTTCTGGAGCTGTTAAATGGACAGATCAGTGAAAAGGAAATGGCGGAGATGAACAATGATGTTGAAACCAAGGGCAGAAATGAGGCAGATGTCGCAAGAGATTTCCTTGTGAAGAAGCAGCTTCTGGAGGTGACAAAATGAGCAGCATAAGAATGGAGCATATCGTCCACTCCTATGGAGAGCATACTGTCCTAAAGGATTTCAGTATGGATATTCACGACGGGGAGTTTATCAGTGTAATCGGTGGAAGCGGAAGCGGGAAGACAACCGTTCTGAAGCTGATCAATGGTCTTCTGATTCCGGATCAAGGTGAAATCTATGTGCAGGATAAGGATATTCGCAAGGTGGATCAGAATGAGCTGCGCCGCAATATCGGCTATGTCATTCAAAGTATCGGTCTGTTTCCGCATATGACGATTGAGGAAAACATCGGTTATGTACTATCTCTGACGAAACAGGATTCCGCTTTGATTCAGGAGCGTGTCAAGGAAATGATGGATATCATGAAGCTGGAGAAGCAGTTGCTGACCCGCTATCCTGACGAGCTGAGCGGCGGTCAGAAGCAGCGTGTCGGTATTGCCCGTGCACTTGCTTCCCATCCGAAAATTCTGTTAATGGATGAGCCGTTTGGTGCCGTGGATGAAATTACCCGCCACTCTCTTCAGGATGAAATTCTCAGGATTTATCATGAATTGCACATCACAATTTTCTTTATCACGCATGATATCCGTGAGGCACTGCGTCTTGGAACACGCGTCATGATTATGAAGGATGGCAACATCGAACAGTTTGATACACCGGATATTGTGAAAAAACAGCCGCAGACAGAATTTGTCCGACAGCTGTTATCCTATCTGAATGAGTAAAACAGAATATCAAGGATTCTATGAATACCTTATAAATATAATTAAGAAAATGGAGAGATGATGCTGTGAATCATAACAGCAACCATACGCTCCATTTTTATTATCATCCAGACTTACAAAAATCGTTAATACTATTGCCTTAACCGCCTATCTATTGCATAAATCTGTTTGCTTTCCTTATGTGATACCATTGTGCCATAAACTATGGTAAGCAGATATTTTGGATTGTAATCTCTGATGGTTTCCATCAGTGCAAGCTCACGCTTTAAAATTTAACCGTCAGCATTATATTTTTTCATATCTTCATGATTTTCAAAAAGCTTTGCTATCTTAAAAAGAAAGCAGAAACCACAATATTATGATTTCTGCACACGCATTATTTTTCGTTCAAACTGATTTTATATGTTTTGGAAAAGTCCATTCCCATAGAAATCGTTGCACTTAATTCTTTTGTATCATATACCACAGACCATTGTGTTGAGCTTAGTCTACCACTTTCTGTCTTATGCTCTTTCTGTGAAACTGCCTTCAATAAATTCATTGCTTCCTTATTGGAAATGACTCCTTTGTTTTTCTTTAAGGTTGTCATCAACGTCTTATAGCGGTCCTGTCCCTTTCCAAAGTCATAATCTCCCGGTGTTAACAAAAAGTTTGTTGCGGCCTGATAGCTGTCCTTTGGCTCCACAAGCTTCATTTCATTGTTGATGTATTCAACCACAACGGAATCTCCACTTTTGTCAGCGATATGAAAATGATAACAGCTATTAGCACTGGAATGCATATCGTATTTTTTCAGCATTGCAACTGCTTCCTCCACCGTAGCACATTTATCCAGCATCATGCGGATTGCCGTGGTTGTCGTGATGTCCACCTTGTCTGTCTGCTGGTTGGTTTCCTCTGTTGGAATCAGTAGCACACCGACCGTCAGACCTTTTTCGTTGATTCCGTCCAAAGGTGCATACGGCGCAGCCAGTGCTGTAATACTCTTTGTGAAGCTATCCGGCAGTTTTTTCTCACCATAGCCAAGGAAAGCCAGATTCACCATGGATATGGAAGCATAACCATCATCCGGTGTTGTTTTCACCATCATTCCCGGTGAATAGGTCAAATCAAAATTTCTTCCGAAAATACGATTTCCGTTTTCATTTTCCGCACTGAAGGTGGAGCAGCCCAGACTTGGTATATTGATTTCAATCGGCAGCCCCTTTAACAGCCGTTTTACAACAAAATCCACCAGCTCCTTATCATTGCTTGCCCCTGTTTCAAGGAAACTGTCGAAGCCATAGTCTCCTTTATAGTCCATTTGATACAAAGGATAGTCGTTTAATTTATCAATAGAATTTATGGTCGCTACTTCATTATGGAACATGGCATACAGGCCAAGCACCAGAACAAGTAAGACAGTAATGATAGATATTCCAGTAATTTTTATAACTCTCTTTGCTTTCGTGCTCATACTTCCTCCTTGTGTCTGATGACACGCAGGGAAAATATTACCACGAGATAATTTGATTGTCAAACATATTATTTTGAAAACCAAACATTTGACGATTCTGGTATTTAAATAGACCTGTTACATTCATTGCCATACTGAAAGGAAGATTTTAACAGTTATGGATTACAGGTCGGACATGTTGCATACCTTTCCAGGCGGTGGTGAATAGCACGGCACATGCCACTTGAAAAAGATTCGTCTAACTAGAATGATAATTATGAATCGTACAATCGAAAGAAACTAATCTCCATTTGAAATGGTGGATTTTATTTTCTTAAACTTATAAATTTACTGACCCGATTCTGATCTTTGTTGGTTTCGTGAAGCAAAATGCCTCCAAACTGTTGTTCTAATCATTTAATTCAGTTCCTTCTAAAGCAAGCAGATTTTAATTTCATGTACCCAACCTTCACAGCATGAAGAAAGTATATGGAAGTGCTATGCTTTTCTCTTCATTATATTTCAGCAACCTCAGGTGGCATAAAATAAAAGAAATGCACGTCTAAATTGGTTTACGCTTCGAATTGTCCTCTGTATAATGAAGATATAACATAGAATAGGAGGAATCACGCATGGCCTTTGGGAATAATTTGCAATATCTGAGAAAAATGCATAGAGGAATGACACAGGAGGAACTGGCAGAAAAAATGGATGTATCCCGACAAACGATATCAAAATGGGAAATGGGGAGCGCTTATCCGGAAATGGAAAAAGCACTCTTATTGTGTAAGCTTTTTGCCTGTTCTCTGGATGAACTCATGCGCAAAAATATGCAACAGGAGGATGCAGCCTACCAGAATATGCATATCGAAGAAATACCCGCATTCCATTATATAAGATATGTGGTTATCAGCTGTGATCCGGAAGGCGATGCATTGCATCACATACGGGAATGGGCTGCAATGAACGGCATTGTAGAGCCAAACATTATCGGGTGGGATTTTCCGATTCTCTCACAGGAACAAATCAATGTTTATCATATGCACGGCTATTCCGCAGCATGCATACTTCCTGAAGGCTACGATTTCACCTGTACAGAGATACAGCAGCAGAAGGCTCAGAAATATGCTGTATTAACGATTACCGATCCATTTAATCAGCCCTTTGTCAGTATTCCAAATGCATTCAAAACACTTCTTCGTTACATAGAGGTAAACAATCTGACACATAACATGACGAAGGATATTATTGATAACTTTGAACGTGTATATGAAAAAGACGGTATGACATTCATGGATATTCATATCGCTATAGAATAGAACCTTACTTCCCAAGTGCTTTACAAAACAAAAGACCGGACATTGCTTCAGTCATCCTTCATTTCATATGATTAAGCTGAAAAAAAGAAAGAAGAAATAACATGCCTAACTTCATATAAAGTGTACCCCATGTCAAGGACAAAGATAAAAAAACCAGTGTAAAAAATAAGCAGAATATATTATCTTTGATTCATGGAGGTGCATTAGTATGTACAATAATGAATTAAAGTCTCTTGGTAATGTAGAAGTAAAAGAGTTTATGCTATCAAAAGATGGGTATAACCTTATTGGATTTCTTGGTAAAGGTACTCATTATAATTGGCTATCATTGCCGCAGCTATGTATCAGCGTTGAACTTTCAGATTTCCATGATGATTTTTGGAATACTGAGCAATTAGCTTCATCTCTTGACGATTTTGTTTTGATTGATTTGCTTATTTGTACAATTCACGACCTTGATCATTTGTTTGGTAAAGTTAAGCAGGACTGTTTTGATGGAAAGAACTTCATCACCACAAGAGAGTATACTTTCTGGCTTGAATGCGAATGTGAAAGCCTTTCAAGGCAGTTGATACAATTTGAAAATGATCTATTTCCTTCGAAAATGACACAAGAGGATCTTGATGATGATAGATTACATTATTATATTTATTCCAGAGAACAGTATGGCACAGATGCATTTTAGGCTTCTGTGCCTTTTCTTTCTAACGGATAATTCCCTGTAATACTATACTGATAATATTCATCAGGTGATAGTTTCGCAAGGTCCCACTGGTAGCGTTCTGTATTGTAATAGTCCATATAATCATCTATGACTGTCTTAACTTCGCTAAAAGTGTTACAGCTGCTAATATTTATTTCGTCTTTCATATGCCCAA